>JAYTBL010000335.1:0-10854 GCA_043736975.1 Polyangiaceae bacterium | reverse complement strand
CTGGGGCCTCTGCGATCAGTACGAGGGCACCACGAACTGCGATCCCGTCGATTCCTCGAGCCATCGCGTCGAGGCGAGCATCATGGGCGCGCGCGGCGCGAAGCAGCGCCTCTACTTGACGGATGACGACATCGAGGGCGTCCGCACCCTCGCCGGCAAGCCGGGCTTCGCACACGACTGGGATCGGCCGCGCCTCGACAGCCCCGCCCCCATCGCGCTGAAGCCCGTGGAGCTCGCGCGGATCGAGAACGTTCGTCGCGAGGGCAACACGCTCGTCGTCACCTACGGCGTCGTCACATCGGGCCCCACCCGCTACGCCTTCTCGCTCCAGCAGGGCGCGGGCTCCGCCTTCACGCCGCTCACCAGCGACTTCCAGAGCGCGACCCCCTTCGACGTGCCCGTGGGCCGCCTCACCATCACCCTCGGCGGTCCGAGCCGGACGCCGTTCAACGTCCGCCTGATCGTCACGCCCGCCACCGGAACCCCAGCGACAGTCCTCGCCGCCGAGCTAGGAGCTAGGAGCTATCAAGCGCGACCTGCTACGCCGCTTCGCGCGACACGATCGTGATCCGAATCGCCTGCGCGGCGTTGACCACGAGGTTCACGAGGACCTGCACGACCGACGACGATGTGCTCGCCGAAGTGGCCTGCGGAGAAGATTAAAGTCGGCAGAGGTTGCTAGTGCGCGGTCAGGCGTGAAAGGATTTCAATCCAGTGTCTGCATCGCAGAGCGAAGCGCCTCCGCACACCCAGCAGCTCCCGCTCCCGCTCGACGACTTCATGTCGCGCGCGCCGGGGCCCGGGATACCGCGTCCTACGCGTGTATTCTGCAATCGCAACCTGAAGCTGAGCGGCATCTCGTGGATCGGCTTCGACATGGACTACACGCTGGCGATCTACGACCAGCCGGCGATGGACGACCTCTCGATCCGCGCCACCATCGCCAAGCTGATCAAGCGGGGCTACCCTGAGTTCATTCATACGGTGCCGGTGTCGACGCAGTTTCCGGTGCGCGGGCTGCTGATCGACAAGCGCTTCGGCCACGTGCTGAAGATGGACCGCTACAAGCACGTCCACAAGGGCTACCACGGCTTCCGCGAGCTCACGAAAGAGGAGCTGCGGGCGCTGTATCACTCGAAGAAGATCCGCCCCGCGACGCCGCGCTACCACTGGATCGACACGCTCTACGCGCTGAGCGAGGTAGCGACCTACGCCGCGCTCGTCGATGCCATGGAGAAGAAGGGCTACGCCGTCGACTACGCGAAGCTCTTCACCGACATCCGCGAGTGCATCGACGAGGCGCACCGCGACGGCACGATCCTCGACGAGGTGATGAACAACCTCCCCCATTTCGTCCACCGCGACACGAACCTCGCGCCTGCGCTGCACAAGCTGCGCAGCGCTGGCAAGAAGCTCTTCCTGCTGACGAACTCCCGCGCCGCCTACACCGAGAAGATGATGACGTACCTGCTCGGGGGCGCGATGAGCGAGTACCCTCACTGGAAGAACTTCTTCGACGTGGTCATCGTGGCTGCCACGAAGCCCGTGTTCTTCACCGAGCGGCGTCCCCTCCTCGAGCGCGACGGCGAGATGACGAAGCCGGCGGTCGCGCCGCTGGAGCGCGGCAAGATCTACGAGGGCGGCAACCTGATCGACGTCGAGCGCATGCTCGGCGCGACGGGCGACGAGGTGCTGTACGTCGGCGATCACATCTACGGCGACATCCTGCGCTCCAAGAAGGACAGCGCGTGGCGTACGGTGATGATCATGCAGGAGCTCGAGACGGAGATCGCCGCCTACGAGTCGTGCAAGGAGGACTCTGCGGCCATCGAGATCGCCGACGACCAGCGCGAGCGCCTCGAGGACGACCTCCGCTACTATCAGGCGCGCATCAAGGAGCTGACGCGGAGCATCGAGCACGCCGGCGGCGGGCGCTCGAGGAACGACGGCAGCACGCGCGATCTCGCGGCGGGCGCTGCGGCACCGACCGCCACGCCGACGCCCGAGCTCGAGGCCGACCGCATGCGCTTCAAGCGGACGGTGGAGCGGATCCGCGGCAAGCTCCGCCAGATCGACGCCGAGATCACCTCGATGGAGCGCCGCATCGACCTGCGCTTCCACCCGTACTGGGGCTCGCTCCTCAAGGAGGGCGCCGAGCAATCGAGCTTCGGCAAGCAGGTGGACGAATACGCGTGCCTCTACACGTCGCGCGTGTCGAACTTCCTCGCCTACTCCCCGCAGCAGACGTTCCGCAGCCCGCGTGACGTGATGGCCCACGAGATCGGGATGTAGTACGTCCTCTCGCATGAGCCTGCCGCGCGGACGGATCAAGAGCAGTCCCGAAGATTTCGTCGTCGAGGAGATCCCGGCGTACGAGCCGAGCGGCGAAGGCACGCACCTCTTCCTCAGGTTCGAGAAGAAGGGGCTGACGACGGACGCCGCGGTGCGCAGCATCACCAAGGCGCTCGGGATCGAGATGCGCGACGTGGGGATCGCCGGAATGAAGGACAAGGTCGCGGTCACGACCCAGTGGGTCTCGATCCCGACGCCGCCCAAAGACCCAACGCTCGAGGAGCGCGCGAAGGCGCTCGTCATCGAGGCCGGCGAGACGCGCATCCGCGTGCTCGAAGCCAAGCGCCACGCCAACAAGCTGAAGACCGGCCACCTCCGCGGCAACCGCTTCGACATCATCGTGCGCGACGTCGACGGAGATGCCCTCGCCAGCATCCTCGCAGCGATGGATCGCTTCGGCACCGAAGGGGTGCCCAACGCCTTCGGCGTGCAACGCTTCGGCAAGGAGGGCGACAACGCGACGCGCGCGCGCGCCTGGCTCACCGGCAAGGAGCGGGCGCCGAACGATCCGCGGCTCCGTCGCTTCCACTTCTCGGCGCTCCAGTCGGCGGTCTTCAACGCGGTCCTCGAGGCACGCGTGGCGGATGGGACATGGCGCCAACCCGTCCTGGGCGACCTCCTGAAAAAAGAGGACACCGGCGGGATCTTCGTCTGCACGGACGTTCAGGCCGACCGCGACCGCGCCGACAAGGGTGAGCTCTGCCCTACCGGTCCCATCGTCGGGGACAAGATGAGGTGGCCCGAGGGCACGGTGAAGGAGCTGGAGGAGCGCATCGCCGCGCCTTTCCTGGAGGGCGTCGACCTCAAGCGGGCGCGCTCGCTGGGCGAAGGCACGCGCCGGGCGCTTCGGCTCCGCGTGACCGCCTGCTCAGTTGCAGAAGTGCTGAATAGTAAAGGCGTTCCAGGCGCAGATGAAAGCGATAATCGGGAACAGTCGCGCTCCCTGCGTGTTCAATTCGTGCTACCCAAAGGTGCCTACGCAACGACGGTCCTCGCGAACGCTTTCGACGTGATCGACGGCTCGCGCGAATCAAACGGCACGGGTCCAACCAGCACGGCTCCGGGTGGCGACGAAGACGGACCCCTGACGGACGTGAAGACAGAGGAAGAATGATCGAGAGAGTGAAGAGCGCGATGGTCGGCCTCGGGGCCGGCTGGGTCCTCATCTTGATGTTGGTCCTCAGTGTGGTCTCGCTCGCCGTCATGCTCGAGCGCGCCTGGCTCTACTGGTCGCTCCGCGACGACGTGCCGGGCCTGATGCGTGATCTCGGCCGCCTCCTCCGCAGCGGCGACCTCGAAGGCGCGCGCAAGCGCCTCGAGGCCTCCCCCAGCGCGGAGGCCGCGGTGGTCATCGCCGGCATCGTCGAGGCCCCCATGGGCAGCGAAGCGGCCGAGGAGGCAATGCTCGGGGCGAGCGCGCTCCAGAAGATGAAGCTCGAGAAGCGGCTGACATTCCTGGGAACGCTCGGGAACAACGCCCCCTTCATCGGGCTGCTCGGCACCGTCATCGGCATCGTCGGCGCGTTCGACGAGCTCGGCAAGGGCAAGAACTCGACCATGGCCGCGGCCGCGACGCAGGTCGCGCCCGAGGCGGTCATGACCAACATCTCCGAGGCGCTCGTCGCCACCGCCGTCGGGCTGCTGGTCGCCATCCCGGCCGTCGCGGCGTTCAACTGGTTCCAGCGCATCGTGCGCGCCACGCTCGCCAACACCGACGCGCTGAGCCACGTCCTCCTCGCGCACCTCAAGGCGACTGGCGCGGGCGGCGCAGACGTCGAGGCGGCGATGGAGACCGCAGCCTCGCGCGGTGATCGCCCGAGCAAGGCGACGCGCGCCCCCAAAGACGCGGATGACAACTGATGGCTGGCGGCGCTGACGACAACCAGGATGCGATCACGGGGATCAACGTAACCCCGCTGGTCGACATCACGCTGGTGCTCCTCATCATCTTCATGGTGACGGCGAAGCTCATCGTGTCGAAGTCGGTGCCGCTCGACCTCCCCAAGGCGGCCTCCGGCTCCGACATCCAGACGGTGTTCAGCATCGTGCTCGCCTCCGACGGAACGACGCAGATCGACAGCAAGACCGTCCCCAGCGACGACGCGATCCTCGGCTCCGCGCGGGCCGCGCGCGACAAGAACCCCGAGCTGCGCGCGATCATCAAAGCCGACAGCGCAGTGCCGCATGGACGCGTGATTCACGTGCTCGATCTCCTGAAGCAGGCGCAAGTCGCGAAGATCGCGTTCGGCGTCTCCCCCGTGGCTCCCGGAGTGCCCACGCCCGCTCCAGCGCCCGCACCGAAGTAAGCAGACGACGGCAGCCCCTTGCAGCAGGCAGTACCCGCACGATGAGCAGCGCCCCCCTCAACGGAACCAGAAAGCAGCAGCGCGCGGCCGCGACCTCGCTCGGCGGGCGCGACCCGATGGCGACCGTCTACACGCTCGGTCCGCGCATTCCGGTGGCGGTGATGGTGTTCGCGGCGGTGCTCGCGGTGACGGTGCATGCCGGCGCCGCGGTCGGTGCGGTGCAGGCTGCGGTGCTCCACGCGTTCGCCTCCTGGGCGTATGACGTGCGCAGCGCGGTCGCGAGCCGGCTCGCGCAGACGTACGACGTCGACTTCGTGAAGCCTCCCGAGCCGCCGAAGCCTGAGGAGCCGCCGCCCGAGCCTCCCAAGGAGGAGCCAAAGCTCGTGAAGGCGCTCAAGGATGAGCCGCCCCCTCCCCCGCCCGCTGCGGCGGACGCGGCGAAGGTCCTGATGCAGGAGCCCGCGAAGGACGAGCCCGTTGATCTCACCGGCAACACGTTCCTCAACGGAAACGCGGACACCGCGGTCGGCGGCACCACCCAGAACGGCGGCACCGGCAAGACGCCGACGAACAACCCCGCGGCCGTCGCCACCGGCGTGCAGGGCGGCACGGGCACGGCGGCCGCGCCGCCCGGCTCGAAGGTCGATCGCTCGCGCGCCGCCAAGATCACGAACGTCGCGAACCTGGAGCGCTGCCCGTTCCCGGCGGAGGCAGATGCCGAGCAGATCGACGAGGCGGTCGTCGGGATCAGCGTGAGCGTCGGCGCCGACGGGCGCCCCGCGAGCGTCGCGATCACCGGCGACCCGGGGCACGGCTTCGCGCGCGAGGCCCGCAAGTGCGCGCTGCGCGAGGCCTACACGCCAGCGCTCAATACGGACGGCACCCCGGTACCGGGCACCTACGCGGTTCGCTTCAGGTTCACGCGCTAGCGACCGATGCACGTTGCGGCGCGCCCACCCGCGCTCTAGACGAGGGGGGCGATGACCACGGCCAGCGATTCGTCGAGCGAGCTGCGCGAGGAGCTCGCGAACGTGGCGGCCTCGCTGCGTGCCTACCTCGAGTGGCAGCAGGACACGGGGGCGATGGGGATCCCGCGGCGCCCGAAGTCCGCGGTGTCGACCGCGCTGCTGGCTGCCGTCGAGGCGCCCGGAGTCGTCGCGCCTGCGCCAGTCACGCCCGTCCCCGTCCCCGTCCCCGTCCCCGTCCCCGTCCCCGTCCCGGCTCCGATCGTGCGTGCTCCCTCGGCGCCGGCTCGCCCGCTCGCGGTCGTCGCGGCGGAGGCGGCGACGTGCACGAAGTGCGGGCTGGCCACGACCCGCACCAACGTCGTCTTCTCACGAGGCAACCCCGACGCGAAGCTGGTCTTCGTTGGTGAGGCTCCCGGTGCCGACGAGGACGAGCAGGGCTTGCCCTTCGTCGGCCGCGCCGGGCAGCTTCTCGATCGCATGATCGGCGCGATGGGGCTCGATCCCGCGAAGGACGTCTACGTCGCGAACATCATCAAGTGCCGCCCGCCGGGAAACCGCAAGCCGGAGCCGATCGAGGTCGAGACTTGCATCCCGTACCTGCACGAACAGATCGCGGCGCTCGACCCCAAGGTCATCGTCGCGCTCGGCAACACCGCGGTCGCCGCGCTGCTCAACACGAAGCTCGGCATCACGAAGGTGCGCGGCCAGTGGAAGCTCTATCGCGGCAAGATCCAGGTCATGCCCACGTACCATCCTTCCTACCTGCTCCGTCCGAGCGCGCAGCAGATCGAGGCGAAGAAGCAGACCTGGGAAGACCTGCAGGCGGTCATGAAGGAGCTCGGTCTGCCGCCGAAGAGGTGATCGAGCCTCAGCGGCGGCTGTCGGAGGCTGGCACTTCGCGTGCGGCGACGTTCGGCTCGCGCTCGGCGGCCGTGAAGGCCGCCTGCGCAAGGCGCTTGTAGGCGTCGACGCGCGTATAAACGTGGTTGCCCGAGGCCGAGCAGCTGCCTCCGCGCGAGACGATGCCGACGATCTCGCCGGTCATCACGTCGATCGCCGGGCCGCCCGAGTCGCCGCGGCACGTCGCGAGGTCGACCTCGAACTCCCGCGGGCCGAGGACCGCGCCCGTCGCCGCGTTCGCGCTCGGGCCGGTCGCGAGGACCGTGCTTTTCGCGCGCGCCACCTTGAGACCGACCACGTTCTGTACGCCGCCGCCGAAGCCGACGGGCATGATCACATCGCCCGCTTCGACCGGGCCGTGCAGGCGCATCGAGAGGACCGCCGCGTTCGAGATCGGACGATCGAGGACCAGGAACGCGACGTCGGCGTCGCACAGGACCTGGCCGGTCGGGTGGAGCGTGCGGACCGCGCGGGCGACCGGCACATCGACGTCGGGACGAACGTGCGCGCCGGTGTAGATCGCGATCGAGGAGGGGTCGACGTCCTCCGCCAGGTGATCGCCGTTGTGCGAGCGGCCACGCGCATCGCACGACGGGGTCGCGGTGACGGCGCGCGACACGCAATGGCGCGCGGTGACGATCAAGTTCGGCGCGACGAGCGCACCGCTGCACAGCGTGATGTGCGTCGGGCTGTCCGCCATCGTGGTGGCGATGGCGACGACGCCCGAGGAAGACTCCTGCTCCACTGCGCGTAGGCTCGCTGCGTCCGGAGACTGTTGGCGCTTCACGCAGCCGGCTCCGAAGAGCGCGAGGCCCGCGGTCGCCAGCGTGATGACGAGCGGGCCGAGCGGGCCGCGCGGGTTCAGAGTGGTGAACGCGTCGGCGCGGTGCGCACGACTGGTGTCGAGGAGTCGCTTGATCATGTTCGGGGCGGCGTGACGTGCGAGGGAAACGGGCAACCGATCTCCTTCTCGCTCACTCCAATGTGCACGATCGCCTCGCTGTGCGCGAGGGCTCATGGAGCGATTTAACGTCGATATTTCAGGCCTACCGTGTGTGCGACCACCACTCATCGGATGTACGTGCGCATGGATCGGAGGCGCACCACAACGTGCACCTCATGCATGTCGAACCTTGCAACTCCCGATGGAAATCACGGCCGCTCGCACCGTGGTGTTCAGTCGCGAAGACCCTCGAGCTGCGAATTCAACTCCGCGCCGACGAGGATCGCGAAGCTGGTGAGCCACAACCACACGAGCAGCACTGCCACGGCGGCGAGGCTGCCGTAGAAGGCGGCGTAGTCGGCGAGCGTGCTCACATAGAGCCCGAACGCCCAGGAAATGACGAGCCACAGAACGACCCCGAGGACCGCTCCCGGTAGTACCCGACGCACGACTCGCTTCGAATGTCGGACCGAGAATCGATAAAACGTGGCCAGCACGCCGGTGGCGAACGCGATCGAGAGCGCCAGCGCGACGACACGCTCACCGCCCGAACGGACGATACGGGCGCGGCGACGACGCACGGGATCCTGGGGCGCAGGACCTCCCACCTGCGGCCGCGCGTCGGGAGCGCCATGCGCGCGCGGAGATCTGCTCGAGCCGGCAAGGAAGGGAGTCACGTTCGCGCTGCCGCCGGGCGACACGGAGCTCGCGCTGACGCGGCCCGGGGTTGGTGCATGAACGGCGGAGTCCCACTGCACGAGCGCGACCGCCGCGAGCGCGAACGAGGCGATGCACGCGAGCACCCATGCGATCGCGAGCAAGCGCTTCTGCCACCACGGTCGCTTCGGTGCGCCGACCACGTTCTCCACTGCGTTCATGAGGCCGTGCGTTCCGCCCGACGCGATCCACAGGAACGTCGCCGCGGCGACCGGGCCGAAGGCCGTTCCGCCTGCGCCTGCGAGCCGATCGACCTGGCTTCGCGCCATGGCCTCGGCGGCGGCCGGGAGGTTGTCGAGGAGCGGCGAGAGCACGGCGTCGACGCCGCGCCGCCGCGCGATGAGGCCGACCACGTAGCCGACGAATGCGAGCAGTGGCAAGAGGCTGAGGAAGAAATGAAACGCCATCGCCGGCGCGGCGATGAGCCCGTCGTGGAGCACGAGACCGTGGCCGAGGCGGAGCGCGCCGCGCTGCACCCGGCGCCATCGCGGCGCGCCCTGGGGGAGCGGCGGCGCGAGCTGGCCACGCGGACGCATCATCGTCGCAGGCCGCGCGGGCGACGCCGCCACCAGCTCCTCGGGCCCGCTCGTCACGAGAGCAAGAAGACGCGGCTTCGGCGCGCACGTCAAACGGACACGTGGCAGCGTGGGCCTTGGCGAAGTATGGTTTCGCCCGTGACCCCCTCTTCTCTTCTTCCTCGCGCGCTCCTGCTCGGTGGCCTCGGTCTCGGTACGGCGGCGCTCGTGATGGCCTGCAGCGACACCCCCGAAAGTGACGCTGGGACGACCCCCACCGGCGAGGCCGGCCTGGTCGACCGCGGCCGCCTCGCGGCGCCGCTTCGTCCGCCGGCGTCGTGCCCGGTGACCATCGATACACCCGAGGTGCTCGCCGGCGTCCACGTGCCCGAAGGCACCGCGATCACCTACAGCTCGAACCCGCCCTCGAGCGGGCAGCACTATCCGGTCTGGGCGAACTTCCAGGAGTTCAGTGTCCCGTTCGACGACGGTTATCTCGTGCACAGCCTCGAGCACGGTGGGGTGGCGCTGCTTTATAAATGTGATCCCAAGGAGGCAAGCTGCGCCCCCACCATCGAGGCGCTACGCAAGATCCGCGACGCGGTCGCGACCGACCCGAAGTGCGACCCGGCCATCCGCGCGCGCGTGATCATCGCGCCCTATCCGAAGCTGGACGTGCCCGTCGCCGCGGTGACGTGGGGCTGGACGTACAAGGCGGAATGCGTCGACGTGCCGACACTGATGCAGTTCGCAAAGGACCACTACAACCAGGGCACGGAAGACGTCTGCGCGCCCGGCCGCACGTTCTAGCCGACGCGCGGGCCCTTCGGCGGGGCGGTGGGCTCGGGCCCATAGGCGTCGTCGAAGCGCTCCGCGGGCGCGTTCTTCTTCTCCTCCGCGTCGTGCTGCTCCTTCGCCTGCGCGATGCCTTCGGCGGTGGTGGGCTCGGGCGGCTGCGCCTGATTCGGCTGCGCCACACCGTGCGTGAAGACCTTGTCGACCTCGTTCGCGACGGTCTCGAACGCTTTTCCGACCTCCTTCGCGCCGTCCTTGAGGACGCCCTCGATCTTGTCGGTGGGGATCTTGTCGACAGCGCCCTTCGCCGCGCGGAAAAGCAAGTTCAGGCCCTGCTTGAGATCGTCGACCGGCGTGGACTTTTCATCGCTCATGGTGGAGCGATGCTATCAGCCCGTCTTCACCCGCGCGAGGGATGAAGGCTGGTGCGTGGTGACCCGGTTGCGGCCGTTCCGCTTCGACGCGTAGAGGGCGTCGTCCGCGGCCTTGAAGAGCTCGTCCCAGGTCTGGCCGCCCTCGGGGAACGTGGCGATGCCGACCGAGCACGTGATGCTGAGCGGGCCGATCGGCGTGTGGAACACGGTGCGCTCGACCTCCTCGCGGATGCGCTCACCCAGCAGCTCCGCGCCGGCCTCGTCGGTCTGCTCGCAGAGCACCACGAACTCCTCGCCGCCGAAGCGCGCGACGACGTCGGTGGTGCGCTTCTGGCGCTTCAGGATGTCGCCGATGCCCTTGATCACGACGTCGCCCACGTCGTGGCCGTAGGTGTCGTTGACCTTCTTGAAGAAGTCGATGTCGGTGATGAGCACCGAGAGCTTGCGGCCGAAGCGCGTCGCGGCGGCGACCTTCGCGGTCGCGGCGTCGAGCATCGCGCGCTTGTTGAAGAGGCCGGTGAGACCGTCGGTGGTCGCCATCGTCTCCAGCTTGTGGACCATGCGCGCGTTGGAGAGGCTGACCGCGAGGTGGCTGGCGAGCACCTCGAGGGTCGGGCGCACGGTGTCGCCGAACGCGTGCCGGCGCTTGGCGCCGAGGATGAGCGTGCCGAGCGGCCGTCCGTGATGGAGCAGCGGAAGCACGAGGAGCGAGGGGATGGTCGGCCAGGGCAGGCGCTTCGAGAGGACCACCTGGTGCGCAGGGTCGAACTCGCCCTTGTAGGGGAGCGGGAACTTGTTCGTGACCACCATGGAGACGAGGCCGGTGTTCTGCTTGAAGCGCTGGCCGACGAGCGCCTCGACCTTGCCGTCTTCGCTGCGGGCCGCGCAGACCTGGTGGGTCTTCGTCGTCTCGTCCCAGATGGTGACGGCCGCGAGCTCGAAGCTGGCGATCTCGCGGGCGGCGCGCACGCCCGCCTCGACCAC
>JAYTBL010000334.1:0-1721 GCA_043736975.1 Polyangiaceae bacterium | reverse complement strand
CGTGAATCGTCGTCTGACGCAGTTCTTGGTGCTGTGTGCCGTGATGCTCGTGCCGCTCGTCGCCCTCGCGGACGACGGCGCCGGGGCTTACGGCGATCTCATCCAGAAGCACGGCAAGCTCGTCGCGATCCTCGCGTCGTTCGGGTTCGGCTTCGTCGCCAGCCTCACCCCGTGCGTGTACCCGATGGTGCCGATCACGGTGTCGATCTTCGGCGCGACCGAAGCGAAGTCGCGGTGGCGCGGCGCGGCGCTCTCGGCGACGTTCGTGCTCGGCATCGCTGCGCTGTTCACGCCGATGGGCATCGTCTCCGCGATGAGCGGCAAGCTGATGGGCTCGGCGCTCTCGAACACGTTCGTCGTCATCGGGCTCGCGTTGCTCTTCGCCGCGCTCGCCTCGTCGATGTTCGGCGCGTTCGAGCTCGCGCTGCCCTCGAGCCTGAACAACAAGCTCTCGACCGTCGGCGGCGTCGGCTACAAGGGCGCGTTCGTCATGGGCCTCGTCATGGGTCTCATCGCGGCGCCCTGTACCGGTCCCTTCCTCACCGGCATGATCACGGTCATCGCGACCTCGAAGGACGTCGTGCTCGGAAGCGCGTCGCTCTTCAGCTTCGCGCTCGGCCTCGGTGTCCTGTTCTTCATCGCCGGCGCCTTTGCCGTGAGCCTGCCCAAGGGCGGCGCGTGGATGATGGGCATCAAGTGGGTCAGCGGCGTCGGCCTCGCGTACATGTCGTTCGCGTACCTCCGCGACCGCTTCCCCCCGGTCCGCAACCTCGTGGCGCACCCGGGCTACACGTTCGGCATCGTGACCGGCATCATCTTCTTCGTCGGCATCGTGCTCGGCGTCATCCACATGGTGGCGGAGCGCCGCAAGTCGCCGATCGCGCACCTCTCGAAGCCGATGAAGCTCGCCTCGATCATCCCGGCGGTGGCGGGCGCGGCGCTCTTCATCAGCTGGATCCCGCAGCCCCACAGCATCGACCCGAACGTCCCGCCGATCGCCTGGGTCACGAACGAGGAGCAGGGCCGCGCCAAGGCGATCGCCGAGAACAAGCCGGTCATGATCGACTTCGGCGCCGAGTGGTGTGCGGGCTGCAAGGAGCTCGAGCACGACACCTTCCCGAGCCCCATCGTCCGCACCGAGGCGCAGCGCTTCATCAACATCCACGTCGACGCGACGGACGACGACGCGCCCGACACCAAGCGCCTCTCCGAGAAGTACAAGGTCATCGGTCTCCCGACCGTCATCATGTTCGACTCGAACGGCAAGGAGATCTCCCGCTTCAACAAGTTCGTCCCGCCCGACCAGTTCGCGGAGGCCATGAAGAAGGTCCCCGCGGGCTCGAACGCGGTCGGCATGAAGTAGGGCGCGGGCGCGCGAGTCGTGCCACGGTACGACTCGACTGTCAGGCGGGCGGCATCCCCGGGGGCTCTCCCCAGGCGCCGCCCGCGCTGCTTTTGTGGGCACAAACGCCGTTTCACGGGGGGTTGCACGGCGCTTGCTTGAGGCGCATACCGAGCCCGCCCATGTCCCACCGCCACCTTCTCTCCCTGCTTGCGCTTCCCGCGCTCCTCGCTGCGTGCCCGGGGAGCGACCCCGGCGATACCGCGCCCGCCGACGCCGGGCAGCTGGTGATCGGGGTGCAGGCGGACGACTTCGGGGCGCTGGTCGAAGCGGTCCACATCGTGGCGACCATCGATGGAAAGGTGGCCTCCGACGAGAC
>JAYTBL010000333.1:0-1722 GCA_043736975.1 Polyangiaceae bacterium | reverse complement strand
GCTCGCTGACCTTGCCGACCTTCACCCCGGCGACGCGCACCGGCGCGCCCGACTGCAGCCCGCCCGGATTGTCGAAGTCGACGTAGAGCGTGTACGTCTTCTCGAACGAGAGCCCGCCCATGACCAGGACGAACGCCGCGAGGATGCCGAGCGACACGAGGATGAGGATGCCGACCTTGACCTCGATCGATTTCTCCTGAGCCATCGACCGTCGACGTTATCAGAGCTCGAACGGTCCCGTCGCTCGTCCCGTGATGAACTGCTGGACGACCCCGTCGGGGGTGGCCCGGAAGTCCTCGCGGCTCCCCTGGAGACGGACCTTGCCGCGGTACAGCATGACGATCCGATCGGCGATGGAGAAGATGCTGGTGAGGTCGTGGCTCACCACGATCGAGGTCACGCCCAGCTTGTCGGAGAGCTCGCGGATGAGGGCGTCGACGCGGCGCGCGCTCACTGGATCGAGGGACGTGGTGGGCTCGTCGAAGAGCACGTAGGTGGGGTCGACGGTGAGGGCGCGCGCGATGGCGACGCGCTTGCGCATGCCGTCGCCCAGCTCGGGCGGGTAGCGATCGGCGAACTCCTGCATCCGGACGATCTCGAGCCGGTGGCGCGCCTCCGCGAGGGCGGCCTTAAGGCTCAGGTTCTTGTGCTTGCGGAGGGGAAGGGCGACGTTCTCGGCGCACGTCATCGAGTCGAAGAGCGTCGAGTGCTGGAACACCATCGCGCACTTCTTCCGCACCGGCGCCATCTGCTGCTCGTCGAACTTCGAGATCTCCTCGCCGTCGAGGAGGATCTCCCCGCTGTCGGGGTAGAGCAGCCCCACCAGGTGCTTGATGAGCACGCTCTTGCCGACGCCCGAGGCGCCGATGATGAAGAACACCGAGCCCGTCGGGACGTCGAACGAGACGTCCTGGAGGACCGGCTTCGGCCCGAACGCCTTCACGATGTTCTTGAACTGGATCAACGCGACCGCAGCCTACCAGGTCAGCCAGGGAAGATGAGGAAGCCGGCGCCCGAGATGAAGAAGTTGAGGATGATGATCGCGAGCGAGGTGTTCACGACCGCGCGGGTCGTCGCCCAGCCCACGCCCTCCGAGCCGCCGAACGTCGAGAGGCCGCAGTAGCCGCTCACGATCGGGATGGCGGCGCCGTAGGCGATGCACTTGGCGAGGCCGGTCGCGACGTCGCCGAAGTCGACCATCTGCATGCTGAAGAAGGTTCGCAGCGGGACGTCGAACGCGAAGTAGGCGGTGAGGCCACCAGCCACGAACGCGACGGTGCCGCCCCACACGATGAGCACCGTCGTCATGATCAGGCTGGCCATGAACCGGGGCTTGATCAGAAAGTCGATGGGATCCGCGGCGCACATGCGGAGCGCGTCGATCTGCTCGGTCACCACCATCGAGCCGATCTCGGCGGCGATGCCGGCGCCCACGCGCGTCGCCAGCATCAGGGAGCCGAGCGAGGCGGCGAAGTCGCGCACCAGCAGCTCGAGGTAGGTGGCGCCGAGCAGCGTGAAATCGGGCACCACGCGCTTCGACTGGAGGCCCGCCTGGTACACGAGGATCATCCCCAGGAAGCCCATCGTGACGGAGAGGAAGAAGACGGATCGATTTCCGATCTCGTACATCTGCGTGAGCAGCGCTCCCTTCTCCTTGCGACCGCGCGCGACGTAGTAGAGCGTCCGCACGAACACCGAGTACAGCTCGCGGCCGCCGATCAG
>JAYTBL010000332.1:0-10864 GCA_043736975.1 Polyangiaceae bacterium | reverse complement strand
CGACGCGCTACGACCTGATCGTGCTCGAACCCCTGCAGGCGTGGTCGGCGGGAACGTCGAACCTCTACTCGCGCGAGTTCTATGAAGAAGCCAAGCGGATCCTGGCGCCCGGCGGCGTCATCGCGCAGTGGATCCCCTTCTACGGCCAAGGTCCGGAAGAGACACGCGCGATGGTGAGCACCGGCGCGTCCGTGTTTCCTCAGTCGTCGCTGTGGCTCGTGGCGAAGGACGGCGTGATGCTTCTCTCCGACGCTCCGTTCGAGCTCCGCCTCGATGCGATCGACCAACGCCTGCGGGAGCGAGGGCTCGCCGCCGACTTCGCGACGCTCTCGGCCCGGAGCGCTGCGGACCTCTTGCCGTATCTGCTCCTCGGTCCGACAGGCATCGCTCGCTGGGTCGAGGGAGCACTGGTGCTGGTAGACGATCGGCCCTTCCTCGAGTTTCGCGCCGCGAGTCAGATCGGAACGACGGAGACGCGCTTCCGCGACATCGTTCGCAGTGCGCTCCCGGCGGTGGACGACGTCGAGCCGTATCTCGTCGAGGCGACGCTGACCGATGACCAGAAGAAGGCGATCGACGCGGGACGCCGCGCGAAGTTCCGCGCCCTCGCCGAGCTGCACTGAGCTCGCCCCCCGAGCGCGCCGGCTCAGATCGCGTGGCCCTTGAACTGGCTCGTGTAGAGCTGGAAATAGAACCCGCGTTGCGCGAGGAGCTCCTCGTGCTTGCCGCGCTCCACGATGCGTCCGCCGTCGACCACCAGCACCTGATCGGCGTCGCGGATCGTGCTCAGGCGATGCGCGATCACGAAGCTGGTGCGCCCCTTCATCAGGCGCAGGAGCGCCTTCTGGATGCGCGCCTCGGTGCGCGTGTCGACGCTGCTGGTCGCCTCGTCGAGCACGAGGATCGACGGATCTGCGAGCAGCGTGCGCGCGATCGCGAGCAGCTGCCGCTGGCCCTGGCTGAGGTTCCCGGCGCGCTCCGAGAGCACCGTCTCGTAGCCGCTCGGGAGCTGGCGGATGAAGGGATCGGCGTCCGCCATCTCCGCGGCCCGCACCACCTCGGCGTCGCTCGCGTCGAGCCGGCCGTAACGGATGTTCTCCATCACCGTCGCGCCGAACAGGTAGGTGTCCTGGAGCACGAGGCCCAGCTTGCGCCGCAGATCGTCCTTCCGCAGATCGCGGATGTCGACGCCGTCGATCGAGATCTCACCGCTGCCGATCTCGTAAAAGCGCGTGAGTAGGTTGATGATCGTGGTCTTCCCTGCCCCGGTCGGTCCCACCAGCGCCACCATCTGCCCGGGCTTCGCCTCGAGCGAGACGCCGTCGAGGATGGTGATGCCGGGCCGGTAGCCGAAGGTCACGTGATCGAGCTTCACGTGGCCGCGCACCGCCGGCAGCGATCTCGCCTCCGGCGCGTCATCGGCCTCGGAGGGCGTATCGAGGATCTCGAACACGCGCTCGGCGCCGGCGAGCGCCGCCTGGAGCGTGTTGTACAGGCTCGACAGCTGGCGCAGCGGCGACACGAAGTTCTGCCCGTAGTTGATGAACGTCGCGATCACCCCCACGCTCACCAGCCCCGAGAGCGCGAGCCATCCGCCGAGCCCGGCGAGCACGATCACGAACAGGTTCCCCAGCACCGTGGTGAGCGGCATCAGGAGGAGGGCATAGGTGTTCGCGTAGATCCCGGCGCGGTACACCGCGTCGTTCTCCGCGCGGAACGCCGCGAGCACCGAGTCGCTCCGCCGGAACACGGTCACCATCTTCTGCCCGCCGATCGCCTCCTCCATCACGCCGTTCAGCCTCCCGAGGTGCTTCTGCAGCTCCTTGAAGCCCTTGCGCGTGAAGACCGCGACGAAGCGGGTGAACCAGAACATGATCGGCACGACCAGCAGCGAGGCGATGGCCAGCCAGCGATCGAGCACGAACATCGCGACCAGGATCCCTGCCATCGACAGCACGCTCGCGAAGAGCGAGGTGATGTTCTGCGCCACCGCCTGGTTCACGGCGTCGATGTCGCTGGTGAGGCGGCTCATCAGCTCGCCCGACGGATTGCGCTCGAAGAAGTCCATGGGGAGCGTCTGCAGGTGACCGAACAGCTCGCGGCGTAGCCTCTTCAGCGCGCGCTGCGAGATCCCCGCCATGAGCCAGCTCGAGAAGCCCTGCATCACGTTGCTGGTGAGGAACGCCGCGAGCATGATCACCGCGATGCGGCCGAGCCCCGCCGCGTCGCGCGCCACGATGTAGCGATCGAGCGCGACCCCCATCAGGTACGGCCCCACCAGGCCGAGCAACGTGTAGACCACGATCGTGACCCCCACGAGCCACAGCCGCGCGCGGAGCTCGGAGAAGTACCCGACGAGCCGCGTGAGCGTGCCGCGCGGATCCTTCGCGCGCGCGATGGCGGCCGGCGCGCCGTGTCCCGGCCGCATCGCTCCGCGCATCGCGCCCCCCGACGCCTGCGCGCTCATGGCTCGGCGAGCCCCTTGCCCAGCTGGGAGTCGTAGATCTCGCGGTAGACGGGCGAGCCCACCATCAGCTCGGGGTGCGTGCCCTGGGCGACGATGCGCCCCTTCTCCAGCACCACGATGACGTCGGCGTCGAGCACGGTGCTGATGCGCTGCGCGACCACGAAGGTGGTGCGCCCTTCCTTCTTGTCCGCCAGTGCCCGCTGGATGAGCGTCTCGGTCTCGACGTCGACCGCGCTCGTGCTGTCGTCGAGGATGAGGACCTTGGGGCCCACCAGCAGCGCGCGCGCGATGGCGATGCGCTGCTTCTGCCCGCCCGAGAGGTTCGCGCCGCGCTGCTCCACGCGGCTGTCGTAGCCCTGCGGCATCTTGGTGATGAAGCCATGCGCCTGCGCGGCCTGCGCGGCGGCCACCACGTCCTCCTCGGGCGCGTCGGGCCGGCCGTAGCGGATGTTGTCGCGCACGGTGCCCGAGAAGAGCACCGACTCCTGGGGCACGAAGCCGACCTGGCGCACCAGCGAGTCCTGGGTGAGCTCCCGCACGTCGCTGCCAAATGCGCGCAGCGCGCCGCTCGTGACGTCATAGAAGCGCGGGATCAAGCTCACCAGCGTCGACTTGCCGGCGCCGGTGGAGCCGAGGATGGCGACCGTCTTCCCCGGCGCAGCGGCGAGCGTGATCTCGCAGAGCACCTTGTCGCGCCCCTCGCCGCCGTACGTGAACGACACGTCGTCGAAGGCGATGTCGGCCGAGGCGGCGGCCGGGAGCGCCCGCGCGTCCGGCGCGTCGACGACGTCGGGCACGCTCTCCAGGATCTCGTCCATGCGCCGCAGCGAGGCGAGGCCGGAGGCCCACATGTTGGAGAGCATCGTCATCATCACCAGCGGGGTCATGGTGGTGAACAGGTAGTTGGTGAAGGCCACGATCTGCCCGACCGACAGCTCACCGTCGATCGACTGCTTCCCGCCGAAACCGATCACGATCACGACGCCGACGTTGATGCACATCGTCAGCGTGGGGGTCATCGTCGACATGAGCTGCATCACGCGGATCGACCGCATGGTCATGTCCTCGTTCGCGCGCTCGAAGCGCTGCCCCTCGTGCTCCGCGCGCACCAGCGCCTTCACCAGGCGCGCGCCGGCGATGTTCTCCTGGAGGACGTTGTTCACCGCGTCGAGCTTCTGCTGGACGAGCCGGAACAGCGGCTCCATCCGCAGCACGAAGAACGCGATGAGCGCGACGGTGACCAGGAGGAGCGGCAGGATGAGGAGCGCCAGGTGCCGGCTGGTCGCGAACATGAGCACCACGCTCCCCAGCATGAGCAGCGGGGCGCGCGTGCCGATGCGCAGCGAGATCTGGGTGAGGCTCTTCACCGCGGCCACGTCGCTGGTGAGGCGCACCAGGAGCTGCCCGGTCTTCTGCCGATCGAGGTTTCCGAACGAGTAGTGCTGGATCTTCAGGAACAGCGCCTCGCGCAGATCGCGAGCGACCCCCTCGCCGACCCGCACCGAGGTGACGTTGTTCGCGATCGCGATCGCCGTGCTCACCGCGGAGATGCCGAGCATCGCGAGCGCGGTCCGGAGCACGACGCCGCGATCACGATGACCGATGCCCTCGTCGATGATGTGCTGGATGAGCCGCGGGATCGCGAGATCGAGGACCACCATCACCGTCAGCAGGACGAGCGCGGCGATCGCCGTCCGCCGGTAGGGCTTCACGAAACCGAGGAGCCGGCGGAGATCGCGCATGAAACGCTCGCATCTTACGCGAGTCGCAGCTCAGGTTCTGGCAGTGACCATCACTTGAATTTGCCGTGGCACTCCTTGCACGTCGCCTTCATCGCGGCGAGCGCGTCGGAGGAGCCCTTCGCGTCCTTCGCTCCAGCGGCGGCGCCGAGCTTGACCGCGGTCTCGTGCAGCTGGTCGGCGAGCTTGTCGAACTCGGGGCCGCGCGTGAACTCCTTCGCCTTGGTGCTCGTCGCCTGGATACGGCTCGACACCTCGGCGAAGGCCGCGTAGTCGGCGTCGGCGTACTGCGCATTGCCGGCCTTCTTCATCTGCGGATCGGCGATGGTGGCCTGTACATCCATCACCTCCTCGAGCGATTTGAGCTGGGGAACGGCCGCGGCGGCGACGTCGCGCTGGGGCGGCCCGCACGCCGCGGCGGCGAGAGAAAAGAAGGAAAGAGCGAGGAGGGAGCGCGTCGAGACCATGGGCCAGATTACGACGGTCCACGCTGGGCAGGTGGTGCCGGATCGTGCCGCCAGCATTTCCAACCTGGCACAATGTGAGCCGCGATCGGCCGACGCAGGCGGGGCGGCGGCGCGTGAGAACATTGACGGACCCGTCACTTTGCGTCCGTATTCGCCGTTTCCTGGCGCGCTCACCGCGGCGCTGCGGGTGCGGCGAGGTGGCATGTGCCGTGCATCGCCGCGGCCCGATGATTCGACGCTCCGTGCTCGGCCTCGCCGCCCTCTCCTTCTCCTCCATCCTCGGCACGATCGCCGCCTGCGGCAGCGAGACGATCATCAAGTCCGCCCCTGCGCCCGAGGAGGCGGGCGCTCCCGAGGCCGACACCGGGGTCGCCGACGCCGAGGTCCCCGACAGCGCGCCCCCGCGGCCGCTCCCCAAGCTGACCTTCCCCGAGGTCGAGAGCCGCGGCGGGCCGACCATCAAGACGCCCAAGGTGATCCCGATCGTCTTCCCGGGCGACGCGCTCGCCGCGAGCATCGGCACCTTCACCACCAAGATCGGCGCCTCGCAGTACTGGAAGGATCTCGGCGCGCAGTACAACGTCGGTCCGATGACGACGGGCGCGACCATCACGCTCACCGAGGCGGCGCCCACCACCATCACCGCCGACGCCATCGAGACCTGGCTCATCGGCAAGCTGAGCGGGGCGACGCCCGCGTTCGGCGCGCCCGACGTGAACACGCTCTACTCGATCTACTACCCCGCGAGCACCACCATCACGATGGATGGCGCAGGCACGCTCGGGCAGAGCTGCGAGGGCTACGGCGGCTACCACTCCGAGGTCGCGGTCGGGGGCAAGAACGTCGGCTACGCGGTCCTCCCGCGCTGCGCCGACCTCGACGACCTCACCGTCTCGGCCAGCCACGAGTACTTCGAGTGGGCCACCGATCCCTTCCCGGCGACCGCGCCCGCGTACAACAAGCTCGATGACGCGCACTGGGCCTGGCAGGTCGTGATGATCGGCGAGCTCGGCGATCTGTGCACGTACCTCGATCGCGACAACCTCCGCCCGGCGGAGATCGGCTTCCTGGTGCAGCGCGAGTGGTCGAACATCGCCTCGCTCGGCGGCAAGTACCCATGCGCGCCGGCGAAGGCCGCGCCCTACCTGCAGGTCATCCCCACCGCCGAGGACCCGATCGAAGTGCCGGACTACGGCGCGCCGAACCCCAACGCGACCCTCACCACCAAGGCGATCAGCATCAAGCCCGGCGGCTCACGCACCATCGACGCCATCGTCTATTCCGATCAGGCCGGCACCCCGCTGGTCCCGATGCGCGCGCTGAGCCACGCCGACTTCGGCGGCGGCGGCAAGCCCTCGGGCTTCTCGTACTCGCTGAGCGAGGACCGCGTGAAGGTCGGGCAGAAGGTGCAGATCACCATCGATGCCCCGAAGCAACCTGGCTACGACATCCTCGTCATGTCGGCGTACACGGGCCCGGAGGCGGCGCACTACTGGCCGGTGCTGGTGGTGACCGACGACTTCGCCGGCGCGCGCGCCCCCGGAGCGCCGCCGACCGAGGCCATCGCGAAGCTCCGCGGGCTCCTCACCCCACGCACGCGACCGACCACCAAGCTCGGCATCCCGCGCGGGCGCCTCCTGCACTGATCACGCGAGCGTGCTGCCCACCGAGCTCTCGACCGCACCGACCAGCGTGTTCGATGCGACCAGCTCGGTGACGGCGCCGATGTCCATGTAGAGCGGACGATCGCCGGTCATGGGGGCGACGTGCTCGCGCACCGCGGCGAGCGCCGCCTGCACGCCCTTGCTCGGCTTGAGCGGCGCGCGCTGGTCGAGCCCGGCGGCGGCGGTCATGATCTCGATGGCGAGGCAGGCGCGCACGTTGACCACGACGTCGCGCAGCTTCTTGGCGCTGATGCTCCCCATCGAGACGTGGTCCTCCTTGCCCGCCGACGACGGGATGGAGTCGACGCTCGCCGGGTGGCACAGGATCTTGTTCTCGCTCACCAGCGAAGCGCTGGTGACCTGCGCGATCATGAAGCCGGAGTGGAGGCCGCTGCCGGCGGCCAGGAAGGGCGTGAGCCCGGTGGAGAGCGCGGGGTTGACCAGCTGCTCGACGCGCCGCTCGCTGATGTTCGCGAGCTCGGCGGTGGCCATGGCCGCGAGATCGAGCGCGAGGGCCAGCGGCTGGCCGTGGAAGTTGCCGCCGCTGATGATCTCGGTCTCGCCGCGGTCGACGAACACGCTCGGGTTGTCGGTGATGCTGTTGATCTCGCGCTCGAGAACGCTGCGCACCCAGCCCAGCGCGTCGCGGCTCGCGCCGTGGACCTGCGGCATGCAGCGGAGCGAGTAGGCGTCCTGCACCTTGCTGCAGTCGCGATGGCTCTCGGCGATCTCGCTGTCGGCGAGGAGCGTGCGGAGGTTCTGCGCGACCGTCTTCTGCCCGGGGTGCGGGCGCGCCGCCTGGAGGCGCTCGTCGAAGGGGCGCGTCGAGCCCTTGAGCGCCTCGAGGCTCATCGCGCCCGCGACGTCGGCGGCTGTGCACAGGCGCTCGGCGGCGAGCACCGAGAGCGTGCCCAGCGAGGCCATGAGCTGCGTGCCGTTGATCAGCGCGAGGCCTTCCTTCGCCTCGAGCACGATGGGCGTGATGCCGACCTCCTTCAGGATGTCGGCGCTGGGACGCATCGGTCCGTCGCCGAGCTGCGCCTCGCCTTCGCCGATCAAGGTCAGCGCGAGGTGCGCGAGCGGCGCGAGATCGCCGCTCGCGCCCACCGAGCCCTGCACCGGGATGCGCGGATGGACGCGCTTGTTGAGGAGCTCGACCAGCACGTCGACCAGGAGACCGCGAACGCCGGAGTGCCCGAGCGCGAGCACCTGCGCCCGCAAGAGGATCATGCCGCGAACCTCGGCGGGCGAGAGGGCGGGGCCGACGCCGGTGCAGTGCGAGCGCACCAGGTTCTTCTGGAGCTGGCGGACGTCGGCCGAGGAGATGCGCGTCTCGCTCAGCGCACCGAAGCCGGTGTTGACGCCGTAGACGTTGGGCGCGGCGTCGCCGGCGTGGGCGATGGCGTCGATCGCGGCGCGCGAGCGGTCCACCTTGGCGCGGGCCTCCTCGGCGAACGTGACGGGGCGCGAGCGGACCGCGACGTCCTCGAGATCGGAGAGCGAGAGCGGCCGACCGACAACCACGGGGACGGACATGCGAGGCGCTTAGCGCGGAGGCGAGGCGGACACGACAAAATGAATCCGACCGCCAGCTCGGTGAAGAGGAGGCGGTCGGGGGATAGAGCCCAGGGCTCCATGCGCAGAAGCGCGGTCGTACGTTGTTTCTGTAAGGCCGTTGAGGTGCGCAGAGCTCCTTGTGATCAGTGTTGACGAGACCCAGACAGCGCGAGGGCTTTGCGGAGTGCGGAGAAGATCTCGCGGCGATTCGTTCGAATCGGACGAGCTGCTCGGGCTTCCGCGACCTCTTGCTGATGCCGGCTTGCGGCCGACAGTAACCTACATCGTGCACAAACTGAGCCGCGATCATTCGCCTCGCTCCGCAGTCCCAAGTGCTCAAAAGTACAAGCCGCCATGTCGCCATAGGTAAGACCCAAGCACTCCATGTGGGTGGGAGTTTATCCATCCGGACGCATCAGGCAGATGGTGTCTATGCTGCGCGCGCTCATGAGACAGGTGCTCGTCGCTGCGTCGTTGGTCGGGCTCTTTCTGCTTCCCTCCGGCGCGCGCGCCGACGAGGCCGAGGGCGACGTCCCTCGCGATCTGCCGCGCCTCCTCCTCGATACCGGGCGGGCGGAGATGCCCGTCGCCGACGCCGAGGCGTTCCGCTTCATCCTCCACGGCGAGCACCAGCTCCGCTACCAGGTGCAGCGGAGCTTCACGCTCACGCCCACCGCGAGCCGCGTGAACGCGCGGCCCGGCCTCCTCGAGGACTCGCTGGGGCAGAACCAGTTCGTGACGCACTGGATCCGCGTCACGCCGCGCCTCCAGATCCGCGACACCCTCGAGCTCGTCGGCCAGCTCGACGTCCTCAGCGGCGTCCTCTTCGGCGAGCTCGCCCACGACACCCGCGCTGACCAGACGCCGCGCGACGAGTACAACGGCTTCAGCAACATCCAGCCGCGCTGGCTCTATGCGCAGTACAGGCTTCCCTTCGGGTTGGTGCGCATCGGACAGCAGCCGAACCACTGGGGCATGGGCATCCTCGCCAACGACGGCGACCACCCGACCCTCTTCGGCGACTACCGCTACGGCGCGATCAGCGAGCGCATCCTCTTCGCCACCAAGCCGGGCGGCAGGGAGAGCGACTTCACCATCGCGCTCGCCGGTGACCTCGTCTACCGCGACGCCACCGCGCGCCTGACCCGCGGGCAGCAGGCCTTCCAGGGCGTGCTCGCCGCGTTCTACGAGCACGAGTACAACAAGCTCGGGATCTTCACCACGCTCCGCCACCAGACGAACGACAAGACGAGCGGCTCCGATCTCTTCCCCTACACCGACACGCTCGACGCGCTGGCCATCGACCTCAACGGCCGCGTCGCGACGCCGGTGCCCGGGCAGAACGCGTTCCTCTTCGCCGAGGCCGAGGCCGCGCTCATCGCTGGCTCCACCAACTTCCTGCGCACCGCCGATCAGGCGCTCGACGGCACCAAGACCACGCTCCGCAGCTACGGCGGCGCCGCGGTCATCGGCGTCGCGCACCGCAGCTTCGCCACCGGCACCTGGAAGGACGCAGACCCCAAGAGCGCGGGCGCCGAGGACAGCGCGAAGGCGCTCAGCAAGCACTACCTGGGGCGGCCCTCCGCGCAGGGCGTGCCCTACGGCGACCTCGTCGCGCAGCTCGAGCTCGGCTACGCCTCCGGTGACGCCGATCCTTACGACACCACGCAGCGCCGCTTCGTCTTCGACCCGAACCACAAGGTCGGCCTCCTCCTCTTCGACGAGCTGATGCGCTTCCAGACGTCGCGCGCGGCCACCGCCGCCACCGACGCCCTGCTCACGAACGCGAGCCGGCCCACGCCCGGGATCGATCTCCTGCCCTCCAACGGCGGCGTCTTCGGCGCGCAGTACGTGAACCCGACGCTCATCTACCGCCCTCGCCACTTCATCGACGTGAAGGCGGGCATGGTCCTCGCGCAGGCGACCACCGAGATCGTCGATCCCTACCGCCTGGCGACGCAGGGCTCGTACCTCAACTACCGCGGCGGCGATCGCAAGAAGAAGGACCTGGGCGTCGAGCTCGACGCCGGCTTCGAGGGCCGCTTCCCGCTCGACTACGACCTCAAGGCGGTCATCGGCGCGCAGGCCGGCCTGCTGCTCCCCGGCGCGGCGTTCGAGAACGCCGACGGGGGTCGGCTGCCTCCGCAGTGGATCGTGATCAGTCGCCTCGGTCTCCTCTTCTGAAGGCGGGCATCCCATGCACCTCGCGACCCACCGCTCCTCGCTCCTCGTCTCCGCGGCCTGCATCCTGGCGCTGGGCGCGGCCTGCGGGATCGACACCGCGCCCGACGGGCTGCGCAGGACGCCTGACGGCAACGGGCCGGTCGTGAAGTTCGACACCGCGCACCGGCCGTTGCCCGAGGTCCCGCTCCCCAACGACGTCGCTTCGTTCGCCGATCCCACGAGCCGAACCGGACGCCGCATCAACGTGAGCCTGGTCGCGCCCACCTTCATGGAACGCAACGCGCGCGAGGACTTCACCGCGATGGAGGGCTGGGGGATCTCCTCGCCCATCAGCGTCGCCTTCGACCGCGCGCCCGGCGCCGATCCGCTGGCCGCCGCCATCGACCTCGAGGACGTCGCCTCGCGGATGCAGGGCGACGAGCACGACCTCTCCAACGACCCGATCTACGTCGTCAACCTCACCACCGGGCTGCCCGTCTTCCTCGACGTGGGCAACGGCTACTACCCCGTGGTGGTGCGCGATCCGTTCCGCTACCTCCCGAGCGATCCCAAGGCCGGCGAGAGCAACCTCGCGTTCGAGACCACCGAGGAGGGCGCAGGCCTCCCCCAGTCGGCCTACCGCCCCGCGCTCGATCGCGACTTCGACGGCATCCTCGATCACCCAAATACCCTGGGAAACAAGGGGGTCGCGGGCGTCGACAACCTCCTCACCTGGTACGAGCGCGAGACCGACACGCTCATCGTCCGGCCCGTCATCCCGCTCGAGGAGAAGACCGAGTACGCGGT
>JAYTBL010000331.1:0-1723 GCA_043736975.1 Polyangiaceae bacterium | reverse complement strand
CCGCCCGCCTGCGGCGCGAGCTCGACGAGGTGCTCGGTGATCGGCGGGCGACCTTCGCCGATCTCCCGGACCTGAAGTACACGAGCCACGTCATCAGCGAGTCGCTGCGCCTCTACCCGCCCGCCTGGTCGATGGGTCGCGAGGCGCGCCAGGACGTGGAGATCGGCGGCTTCCGCGTGCCGCGCGGCGGTCAGGTGTGGTTCTGTCCGTGGTCGATCCAGCGCGACGCGCGGTGGTTCGACGACCCCGACACGTTCCGGCCCGAGCGCTGGCAGGGCGACTTCGCGAAGACGCTCCACCGCTACGCCTACTTCCCGTTCGGCGGCGGCCCGCGCTTCTGCATCGGGCAGTCGTTCGCGCAGATGGAGGCGGTGCTCCTCCTCGCGACGCTGGCCCAGGCGTTCACCGTGAACGTCCTGGCGCGGCCACGCGCGACGCCCGATCCCTCGGTGACGCTCCGTCCCAAGCACGGGCTACGCGCGCGTCTCACCCGCGTCAGGCCTACTTTGCCGCGGGAAGCGCGGCCTCGGCCACCAGCTGGTTCGGTCCCCGGGTGAAGGTGGCGCGCACGTTCCGCCGCAGCGGGATGCAGACGCGATGGGTGGCGACGTCGCAGGTGACGACGTCGAGGACGCCGTCGAGCGTGGCTTCGTCGGCCGTGAGCGCGATCTGGATCGGCACGCCGTTCGCGATGTCCTTGCCGTGCAGCTTCATGTTCTCCGGCGTCCGCTCGAGGCCCTTGGCCGAGACCCAGCGGAGCGCCGCGGGAGCGTCCTCGTTGATGCCGGTGCCCTCGGGGAGCTGCCAGGCGATGCGCACGGTGGCGGGCGCGCGGTCGGCGATCCGCCAGGCGAGGCGCAGCTCGGGTGCCTTGGGGTCGAGCAGGACTGGCGCCGCAGCGGTGGCGAGGGCAACGCCGCGCGTGGGCGCGGTGAGGCCGGTGAGCGCGATCGGCGACACGCTGGCGCCGCGCGTCGCGAGCGGAACGCTGACCAGCCGGCCGTGGTGGGTGTCGG
Organism: Polyangiaceae bacterium; assembly: GCA_043736975.1. GTDB lineage: Bacteria > Myxococcota_A > Polyangia > Polyangiales > Polyangiaceae > Labilithrix. The sequence continues at coordinate 707 of JAYTBL010000331.1, read as the reverse complement.
CGATCACCAGGCGCGCGCCATCGACGGTGATGCCGCCCGGCTCGTACAGCTGCACGCGGTCCGCGCCGCCCAGCACCGTGCTCAGGCGATGCGTCTCGAGATCGATGGTCTTCAGCTTCGAATTGTAGGTGTCGACGACGTAGAGCGTGCGCGCGACCACGGCGACGCCGAGCGCATGCTGGAGGCGGGCGGTCGTGGGATCGCCGTCCACGTCTCCGAAGTCGAAGAGGCCCTTGCCCACGAGCGTGGAGGTGGTGCCGCTCGCGAGATCGATGCGGCGAACCGCGGAGCTCTCGGGGTCGGCGACGAAGAGGCTATGCCCGTCGCTGGCGAGGCCGCTGGGCTGCGCGAACGCGGCGGCCTCGGGCGCGCCGTCGGTGAGGGCCTCGCGACCCGAGCCCGCGAAGCGGCGGATCGACTGGGCGGCGAGATCGAGCACGGCGACCTGATGAGAGCCCGCGAGGGCGACGTAGAGCCGCCCGTCGCGCGCCAGCAGGTCCCAGGGAGAGCGCAGCGCTGTGGTGCGCGCGGGTGCGTCCCTGCCGGTCAGCGATCCCTGGCCGAGGACGCCGGTGCCGGCGATGGTGGTCACCGCGCGCGTCTGCAGGTTCGCCGCGCGGATGGTGTGGTTCTCGGTGTCCGCGATGTAGAGGATGCCGTTCGCGTAGCTCGTGCCCTGGGGCGCCGAAAAGCTGCACTCTGCAAAC
>JAYTBL010000330.1:0-1724 GCA_043736975.1 Polyangiaceae bacterium | reverse complement strand
TCTTGCGGGTGACGTTCCTCGATGTCGGGCAAGGTGATGCTGCGCTCGTCGATCTGCCCGACGGCTCGGCGATCCTCATCGACGCCGGCGGGCTGGTCGGCAGCCCGGTCGATACCGGCGAGCGCGTGATCGCCCCGGTGCTGCGCGCGCGTCGCCGCAAGAGCCTCGCCTTCGCGGTGCTCTCGCATCCTCATCCCGATCATTTCGGAGGGCTCCGGCGCGGGCTCGCTTCGGTCACGCTGGGCGCGCTCTGGGACACCGGGCAAGGCGAGGCGGAGCACACGGCGGGGGAGTACGCAGCGCTGCTCGCGGATCTCCGCGCCCGCGGTACGGCGGTCCTGCGCCCGGGGGAGGTCTGCGGCGCTCGCGCGGTGGGCGGCGCGACCATCGAGGTGCTCGCCCCGTGCCCCGACCTCACGCCCGACCGCGGGCCGAACGACAACTCGTTCGTGCTGCGCATCGCCTATGGAGAGCGCTCGTTCCTCTTCGTCGGGGACGCGGAGCACGCCGCCGAGGCCGACCTGGTGCGGCGCGTGGGGCCGGCGCTCCACGCCGATGTGCTCAAGGTCGGCCACCACGGCAGCCGGACGTCGACCACGCCGGAGTTCGTGGCGGCGGTCGCCCCGGCCTTCGCCGTGGTCTCGTGCGGCGTGCGCAACCGCTTCGGTCACCCCGCGCCGGCCACGCTCGCGACGCTCGCGACGTCACGCGCCCGGGTGCTCCGGACCGATCGCGAGGGATCGATCACCATCACCACCGACGGCCGCTCGCTGGAGGTGCAGACCGCCTCCGACTGATCTGCGCTCCGCGGTCGGGGGGCTGCGGAGGGGAGCGGGCCTCCTCCGGCCGCGGTACGCTATCTCGCTGCGCGCGGAGGGGGATCCGTGCACCGCCGCCCCGCGTGAGCTTGGGGTCACTGACGGTGGTGGCTACGAACCCTTTCTCATGGTCCACGCTCTCCTGCGGGTCCCCAGGCGGTGCCGCTAGCGTCGCGCTGCGTGCTGACGTAGCGCTGCTCCCACGCGGCCGGAGGAGGCCCGCTCCCCTCCGCAGCTCCACTCCCCTCCGCAGCTCCACAACCCCGGAGCTACGTTCGCTCGACGAGGCCGATGTACGGGAGGTTCCGGTACTTCTCGCCGAAGTCGAGTCCGTAGCCGACCACGAATTTGTCCTCGATCGTGAAGCCGAGGAAGTCGATGTTGACGGCCACGCGCGAGCGCGCTGGCTTGTGGAGGAGCGAGCATACCTTCACGCTGCGCGGGTTGCGCGTGCGGAAGAGATCCATGAGGTGAGCGATGGTCAAGCCCGTGTCGACGATGTCCTCGACGATCACGACGTCCTCACCGGCGATGGGCTTCGAGAGATCCTGCGTGATCTGCACGACGCCGCTGGTCTCGGTGCCCTCGCCGTAGGAGCGGACGCCGAGGAAGTCGATGCGGAGCGGTCCGTCGATGGCGCGGCACAGGTCGGAGGCAAAGATGAAGCTCCCCTTGAGGACCACGACCAGGACCAGGTTCTTGTCCTTGTACTCCTCGGTGATCTGCGCGCCGATCTCCCGGACGCGCGCGGCAATCTGCTCCGAAGACAGCATCGTGACGAGACGTTCGCTCATGGAGTTTGCTCTCTCGCCTTGACGCGCCCGGATGTAAAGACCCTACTGGCACGGTCATGACGGCAAACAAACGCCTCGCCTTCCTCGAGAAAGTCACGGCCGAAGGATCGGA
>JAYTBL010000329.1:0-4602 GCA_043736975.1 Polyangiaceae bacterium | reverse complement strand
CGCCAACCGCTCGGTGGACGTGAGCACGCGCTACGCGAGCCTGGTGCGCGTCGCGGGCGGGCGCGCCGGTGACACGGTCAAGCAGGGGGCGGTGCTCGCCACGCTCGAGGCGCGTGACAGGGCCGGCGCCCTCCGCGCCGCCGTCGCCGCGCACAAGGGGCAAGCGGGCAGGGCCGCGCGGAGCAAGCGCATGCGCGAGGCGGCGCTCATCTCCGCCGAGGAGGCCGAGAGCGCCCAGTTCGAGGCCGAGCGGCAGAGCGCCGAGCTGGACCTGGCGCGGGTCTTCGTCGACGACGCCATCGTCCGCGCGCCCTTCGACGGCACCATCGTGGCGCGCCTGGTCGAGCCTGGCATGCACGTCGCCGCGGGGACCCCGATGTTCAGGATGATCGACACCGGCGGTGCGCGCCTGCGCTTCGGCGTCCCCGTCGCGGTCGCCGACGGCATGGCCCCCGGGATATCGGTGCGCTTCGAGAACCCCACCATACCCGCTGGCAGCCCCAGCCACTCGGCGAAAGCGCGCGTTACGAGCATCTCGCCCGAGGTCGATCGCAGCGCGGGTCTGGTGGTCATCGAGGCCGAGGTGCCCGAGTCTGGCGCCTTTCGCAGCGGCACCCAGGTGACCGTGTTCCGGGATGGGGAGGCGCCCCGCCTCGTTGGTGCACCATGACGGCGCCGGCGCTGGATGACCTGGTGCCCTTCGACCTGATCGTGCCCGCCGATGCGCTCTCGGCGCTCGATCTCCACCTCGGGATAGCGAACGAGGCCCTCGAGCGCTTCCTGGCGCATCCCCCGGTGACCGCGCTTGACGCCGCGTCCTTCGTCGACGGTCTGATGCACGGCGTCGACCTGGTGGTGGTCCTCGCCGAGCACTTCGACGAGACGACCGGCGATCCCGCGTGGCGCGCGGCGTACGAGACCGCATTCTCCCGCCGGGAGATCTTCCGCTCCGCGCTGTTCGCGAGCTCGGCACTGCACGCGGTGCTCTCCACGCTGGCACGGGGGGCGAGCGGGGAGGAAGAGAGGGTGCTCTCGCAGACGCTGCGGGCGCTGCGCAAGGGCGGGGCGACGTCGTTGCCAGAGGCCCGCGAGCGCCTGCGCATGATCGACGGCGAGCTCGTGGAGCGCACCCTGCTGTTCGCCCGCAACGTCGACCAGGCGATGCGCGACGATCCGGGCGCGTTCCCCAGCGTCGCGAACGAGGTCCTGGCGTCGGCCGAGGACCGCGACCTTCGCAAGCGGGTCTGGCATGCGCAGCACGCGGTGGCTGCCGCTGCGAATGGCGAGCTGGTGCGCGAGATCCTCCGTCTGCGCGATCAGCGTGCCGCGCTCCTCGGGTACGCCTCCGCCGCGGACATGATCCTCGACGGACAGATGAAGAGCACGGGCCACGAGGCGCTCGGCTTCCTGCGCGGCCTGACCGATCGTCTGCAGGGGGCGTTCGCGCGCGAGACGGCCTCGCTCGCGCAGCTCGCCGCCCGGCGCGGCGTGGGCTCGCTCGAGCCGTGGGACATCGCGTTCTACGCCGAGCTCCAGCGACGAGAGAGCTGCGCCTTCGACGCGGCGGCCATGCGTCCCTACCTTCCGTACCCGGCGGTGCTGCAGGCGATCCAGGAGCTCACGACGCAGCTCTTCGGGGTGCGCTGGGAGGCCGTCGCATCTGCCGCCGCGCCCACCTGGCACCCGAGCGTCAGCACCTGGCGCCTCTTCTCCGGCACCGATGCGCTCGCGGTCGTCTACATCGATGCCTTCGCCCGCGACGGGAAGCGGGAGGGCGCGTGGATGACGGGCCTCACGACCTGCCTGCCCGGCTCCGGCCCAGGCGTGGTCATCGTCGCCACCGACATCGCCGGGCCGGCGGAGGGGACGGGCGAGACGCCCTGCCTGACCACCAGCGAGGTGGTGCGCCTCCTCCACGAGATGGGCCACGCGATGCACCACGTCCTGTGCCGCGCCCGCTTCGCGACGCTCTCGGGGACGAGGGTGCCGCGCGACTTCGTGGAGCTCCCCAGCACGCTCCTCGAAGGCATGCTCTCGAACCGCGACTTCGTGCGGCGTATGGCGCGCCACGTGGTCACGTCGGAGCCGCTCCCCGAGGTGATGCTCGAGGCCTTCCTGGCGGCGCGCCAGCATCGCGCTGCCAGTCGGATGATGCAGCGCATCGGCCTGGCAGTGGTGGACCTCGAGCTTCACTCGGCGCCGCTCGCGGCGGATCCGATGCGCGCAGCCTCGACCATCCTGCAGCGGTATGCGCCGGCGGCCCTCCCCGATGGGCATGCCCGAATCGCGTCGCTCACTCACGTCTTCGGCTCGACCGAAGGTTACGAGTCTGCCCTCTACGCGTACGTCTGGGCCGAGGTGCTTGCCGCCGACGCCGGCACGCGCCTCGTCGGCTCATGGGACTCGCTCCGCGACGAGGGCCGCGCCCTGCAGAGGGCGGTCTTCTCTCGTGGGAACACCGCGGACGCCGCCGTCCAGTGGCACGAGCTGATGGGGCGAGAGCCCGACACGAACCAGCTGCTCGCGATGGCGGGAGGAGACCAACGACCATGACGCCTGGAACGGCACACGACTCGACGCCTGGCGCGCTCCCGATCCACGCGGAGTCGCCGCTGCACATTCCGCTCGTCCGCCACATGATGGAGGACCCTCACGTTACGATCTTCCCACGAGCCATCGACCTGCAGTGGAAGTACGACGAGATCATCGATCGCAGCGTGGGCGGCTTCAGTCCCCAGGAGCTCTCGGTCTTCGTGGGGGCGCGCTCGGCACTCGCGGCGTGGCTCGCGGCGCCTCACCAGTCGATCCGACCCCACAACCTGGCGGACCGTGCCTTCACGGAGCTGCAAATGGCGGTCCACGACTACCTCCACTGCTGGGCGTACCTCGCCATCGACACGCTGCGTCCGGACCTCGGTTTCGGCACCGCGCTGGTCACCCCGGAGAACCTCGAGGACTTCGCCTTCTGCCACACGCTGAGCGAGACCGCGGCGACGGTGGGGCTCGACTACTGGTACTTCGCGCGGCTGAACGTCAACGACGTCATCGACATCGGCACCTCCGCCGGCCCGCTGACGAACGGCTACCACGACCGTCACTTGCGAGAGTACCGACGCTGGTGTCCGTCCTTCGACGTCCATCAGCCGGGCTTCTTCAAGCATCACGCACGGTTTTACTGCGACGGAAGGTTCAGAGGCTTCCCCCTCGCGGCGGTCGACCACAGCCCGCTCCTCCTCAAGTGGCTGAACCACGAGGTCAAGTACGGGATCCGGCAGCGCCTCTTCACGAGGACCTGGCTCAAGTACCTGAGCGAAGGCCGCTGCACGCTGGATCCCAGGACCCTCGATCGGCCCATCGACATCGACGCCGACTGGAAGAGCTCCATGATCGTCGCGCTCGGCGAGATGCTCTGGGACAAGGTGATCCACGACAAGCAGCACACCTTCGCGTCGGCTGCCGCCTACTGCGCGAAGCCGAAGTGGTCCAACGGTCGTCGGTCGGGGAGCAACAACTTCTTCCTCATCAACGTGAACGAGCTCTCGGACGAGGAGCTGCTGCTTCGCGCCGGCGGTCTGCCGCCCGACTCCTTCGATATGATGGTGTCGCAGTACCTTTCTGCCCACCGATTCAGCTCGTTCGACCCCGAGCTGATCGCGCCGATCGCGGCGCTCCGCAAGCAGCGTGACTTCGGAGCCCTGGTCGCGCTGCTCCGTTCCGGCGAGCGGGTGAAGAGGGACAGGCCCGAGCCCGCCGACGTCTTCTTCTACGGCTGACGGCGCTACGCGCGACCCACGCGACGTGACCGTCGGCCTGCTGATGGCCCGATTCAAGAGGGGCGGCGGCCGTCGTCCGCGGGCGGCGGAAAGAAGGGAGGCGGCACCGCGGCCACGGCGACTGGTGCCGCCGGCCGCGGCATGGGTCGCTTCGCGGCCCTTCCCCGCTTGCCTGGCACGAACATGGTGAACTCCGCCTGGCCCGCCCGGACGGCGAGTACGATCGTGTGGCAGGCGCTGAGCACACCGAGGGCCTCGACCGTCCTGTTCTAATAGAGGCGGTTCGCGCTGGGCTCGCCCACCGCTGCGCGCTGGCTGGCGAGGGCCTTGAAGTAGTCCGCCAGCGCGTCGACTTCCCGCTGCCGGGCCTCCGCCAAGCTCTGCTCGCGGAGGTTGACCAGCAACATCGTTCCCTCGCCCAGCTCGAAGCGCTGCTTCTCCATCTCCACGAGCTGGCGCGACGTCGTCACCTCGCGCCCGGTCGCGAGGATGCGCTCCTCGGCCATGGTGATGGCCGAGGCGGCGTCCCGCACGTCAGCGGTGAGCCGATCGCGAGCGAAGCGCGTCTGCTGTGCGAGACGACTGAGGTTCGCTTCCGCCGCGCGGAAGCGCCCGTCCTGCACGCGAGTGAAGATCGGGATGTCCAGCACCAAGGCCAGCTCGAGCTCGGGCTTCAGGAGCTTGGCGTCGTAGATCGGGCCGAATTCCTTGGCGCCCGAGATGTAGAAATTCCAGCGCGCGCTTCGACGCGAGTCCTTCGCCCTGGAGGACGCGCTGCCGATCCTGGTTGAGGCGGGCGGTCTCCACCTGCTGCTCGGCGGCGTGCGTC
>JAYTBL010000328.1:0-4602 GCA_043736975.1 Polyangiaceae bacterium | reverse complement strand
GCGGCCGAGCCGCCGGTCGGTCCCGATCCCTGTCGGTGACCCTCCCTCCCGGCGCCGTCGCGTGGAGGAGACCTCCGCGCGCTACCCCTCGTCGTCTTCGCTCTTCTCGCTGTTGCGCAGCCCCAGCGCGCGCGCCTTCTTGTAGAGATGGCTCCGCTCGAGATCCAGCGCTCGCGCCGTCGCCGCCATCTGGCCGCCGTGGTGGATCAGCGCGTCCTGGATGATCTGGCGCTCCGCCTCCTCCACCAGCACCCGGAACGGGACGCCCGCGCGGTAGAGACCCTGCGCCTTCGGGGCCGTGCCGCCCGGGAGCACCGCGCGCACGTCCGCCGCGCGGATCACGTCGTCCGGCGTGAGGATCACCAGGCGCTCGGTCAGGTTGCGCAGCTCACGGACGTTGCCGGGGAAGCTGTAGGATGCAAGCACCTGGATGGCGTCGTCCTCCATGGTGATGCCCGGGCGATCGTTGGCCTTCGCGGCCAGCGCCAGGAAGTGACGCGAGAGCAGCGGGATGTCCTCACGCCGCGCCCGCAGCGGCGGGATGTGCAGCGGCACCACGTTCAGGCGGTCGTAGAGATCCGGGCGGAACGCCTCGGTCTCCGATGCCTTCACGAGATCGCGGTTGGTCGCCGCCACTACCCGGGTGTCGACCTTGATGGTCTCGCTGCCGCCGACGCGCTCGATCTCTCGCTCCTGCAGGACGCGCAGCAGCTTGGCCTGCATCGGCAGCGGCATGTCGCCGACCTCGTCGAGGAAGAGCGTGCCGCCCGACGCCCGCTCGAACTTGCCGCGCCGCTGCTTGGTCGCGCCGGTGAACGCCCCGACCTCGTGACCGAACAGCTCGCTCTCGATCAGCTCGCTCGGCAACGCCGCGCAGTTCAGCTTCTCGAGCGGCCCCTTCGCGCGTGGTGACAGGAGATGGATGGCGCGCGCCACCAGCTCCTTGCCCGTGCCGCGCTCGCCCGTCACCAGGACGCTCGCCGAGCTCTTCGCCGCCCGCGAGATCATCTCCACCAGCTTCTTGATCGGCCCGCTCTCGCCCACCAGCTCGCCGGTCGTTCCGCTCGCCGCGCGGAGCTCGCGCGCCTCGCTCTCCGCGCGCTGGAGGCGCAGCGCCGTCTCGACTGCGATCAGCAGCGCATCGGTGTTGAGCGGCTTCTCGAGGAAGCTCATCGCGCCCAAACGCGTCGCCTTCACCGCCGTGTCGATGGTCGCGTGGCCGCTCATCATGATGACCGGCACCTCGTTCTTCGCCGCGCGGATCTGCGACAACAGACCGAGCCCGTCACCGTCGGGCAGCATGACGTCGAACAGGCAGAGGTCGTACGATCGCTTCTTGAGCTTGTCCTCCGCGACCTTCACCCCGCCGGCGACATCGACCGAGTAGCCCTCGAGCGTGAGCGCCTTCTGGAGCGTGGTGAGAATGGAGGGCTCGTCGTCCACGACGAGGAGATGCGCGTGCGGCATGGGGGGAGGCTACAGGAAGAGGTGGCCTCAGGCCTCAGCCCTCGGGCCTCGGGCGCGAGAGAAGTCTCTCCGGCCTCTTGCCTAGCTTCCCCGGTGCAACCCGAGATACACTCCTCACCCCAATGCGACGGCTCGCGAGTCTCATTTTCGTGGCCATGACGATCGCGGCGTGCGGACCTGCACGCGGTCGTTACGGCCACCCCGTGCACAGCGCCGAGCGCGCGACCGTCGCCGGGACGGAGGTGAGTGACGAGGCCTTCGCCGGCGCCGTCCGCGATCTCCTGGCGAGCGAGCCCGGCAGCAAGGAGCGCGCGCTGCGCCTGCAAGGCGTGGTCGGTCGCCAGATGACGCGCGTGGCCAGCCGCTTCAAGAGCAAGGAGCGCGAGCGTGCCGTCTCCTCGTTCGCCGGCGCGATGTACCTCGTCCATGCCGGCGAGCTCACGAACGAGATGCTGGGCTCGCGTGGCTACGAGGCGCTGCGCTCTGCCTCCGACGAGTTCTCGAGGCGCGGCGACGAAGGTCGCGCTCGCGCCTCGTACGAGATGCTGAACCGCGTCGCGCCGCCCGCCGAGAAGACCGACATCAAGGCCCACCTCGACGCGATCGGCGCCTGGACGCGCGACACCGCGGGCGGAGGGGTCATGCAGACCGCGGGCGCGCTCGAGGCGGCCGCAGTGCAGCGCCACCTCCTCGAGCCGAGCAAGGAGGCGCGTGACGAGGCGGTCGCGAAGACCATGGACTTCATCGACAAGGCCGCCGCCGTCCGCACCGCGCGTCGCGCGCGTGGCACGCAGGTCTCGCGCGAGGAGGGCCTCGAGGCGGTCCGCGCGCTCGAGACGGGCGCCACCGTGCTGGCCGCCATCCACCTACGCAACGCCGACGCGCAGGGCGCGCTCACCGCCACCGAGAAGGTGAAGGAGGTGGCGCGCCCCGAGCTCCTCCGCGCGCTCGAGGCGGTGGTCGAGAAGCCCGAGTCCGACAAGTGGCTCGACCTCGCGCGCATGCTGCGACCGCCGCCGCGCCAGCAGCACTCCGAGGAGGAAGACTTCGGGCGGGACGCCGAGCTGCTGCGCGTCGCGTCGTTTGCGTCCGCCGCAGAGGCCTACCGCCTCGACGCGACGTCGCCCGAGCCCGCCGCGTTCGTCGCCGCGATGCTCGTCGACCTCGGCATGGGCGAGGCCGCGCCCGCGGTCCTGATCGACGCCGTGAAGGCGCAGAAGGACCCGCGCATCGTGGGGCTCGCGCTCGCCATCACCATGCAGGCCATGGGGCGCGCCCTGGAGTCGGACGAGCCGGACAGCGTGCGCCGCACCTTCAGGGCCGCGCAGCCGATCCTCCTCGCTGGAGACACCGCGAAGAAGGTCCAGCCGGGCCCGGCGCGCGTCTACGGCATGATGGGCGAAATCGAGCTGCGCGAAGGTCGCCTCGAGGACTCGCGCAAGCTGCTCACCGCCGCCACCGACCGCGAGAAGACCGGTAACGTCCTCCTCTCGCTAGCGCGCCTCGACTGGCACGATGGCCAGGCGAAGACCGCCGAGGCCCGCATCAAGGAGGCGCTCGCCGCCGACGACGTCGCGAAGGATCCCGCGCTCCGCGGCGAGGTGCTCCTCCTCCAGAGCGACATCACGCGCGAGGCCGGCGACGCGACTGGCGCGCGCAAGCCCCTCGAAGGCGCGCTCCGCGACCTCGCGAAGGCCCGCGGCGCCGCCGAGGGCGACGATCGCGCGCGCATCGAGCGCCTCCTCGCGCGCGCCCTCGATCGCTTCGGCGCTGGCACCAGCGCGAACAAGGCCCTGGAGCGCGCGCTCGAGGCCGCCCCGCGTGACAAGCGACAGGCTGCCGCGACCATCGGGCAGATCGTCGGTCGCGCGTTCGTGAAGAACGATCTCGCCGGCGCGCGTGACGGCCTCGGCCGCGGCCTCTCCGCGGAGCTCCCGCGTGAGGACATCGTCTACTACGCGATCTGGGTGCGCGTGCTCGAGCGCCAGATGAAGTCGACCGGCGAGAGCACGGCCGAGAAAGTTCTCGCCGAGGCCTCCACCGACCCGCGCTGGATCGGCCGCGTCGCCGCCTTCGGCGCAGGCAAGCTGAAGGCCGCGGAGCTCGTCGCCGCCGCGCAGACGCCGACCCAGAAGACCGAGGCCCTCTTCTACACCGCGATGGACAAGCGCATCGCGGGCGACGCGAAGGGCGCCGACGACGCGCTCAAGCAGGTGGTCAGCTCCCCCGGCCTCGATCTCATGGAGGTCGCGCTCGCGCGTGAGCTCCTCAGCGGCGCTCGCGCCCAGATCGGCGGCCCGGTTCCCGAAGTCGGCCTCCCGTAAGCGCGAGAGGAGGAGGCGTGAAGCGCACCGCCGGCAGCACGTTCCCCAGCAAGGCAGCCGGGCTACGCCGATCGATCGACTGGGGGAGCCTGGCGCCGCTCCGCATCCGAGCGCGCATGGTGGCAGAGGGCGTCTACGCGGGCGCGCATCGCAGCGCGCGCAAGGGGGCGGGCGTGGAGTTCGGCGGTCACCGCGCGTACACGCCCGGCGACGATCTGCGCTGGCTCGACGTGCGCTCGCTCCTCCGTCACGATCACCTCCTCGTCCGACAGTTCGAGACGGAGACCGATCGCGCGCTCCGTCTCGTCGTCGATTCGACGGCCTCGATGGGCTACCGCGGCGCGAAGGCCCCGGCCTCGAAGGCGGCGTGGGCCTCGCTCGTGGCCGCGGCGCTCGCGCGCGTCGCCATTCGCAGCGGTGATCCGGTGGGCCTCGGCTTCATCGGTGGCTCTCCGCAGGCGCTCGGCGTGCCCGTGAGCGGCGGTCGCGAGGCGTTCGAGCGCGTGGTCGACGCGCTCGAGTCGCAGAGCGCTACCGGCGACGCGCTCACCAACCTCGAGACGCTCGATCGCGCGCTCGCGGCGCTGGCCCGCTCGGCGCGCCGCGGCTCGGTGGTGGTGGTGTTCAGCGACCTCCTCGATCTCCCGGCCGAAGCCGCGGAGCGGATCAGCGCCGTTGCCACGCGCGGTCGGGTGGTGGTGGTGGTGCAGGTGCTCGACCCCGACGAGGCGACGTTCCCCTTCACCGAGACCGTTCGCCTGCAGTCGCTCGAGGGCAACGTCACCGTCGAGAGCGACGAGGCGGCGCGCGA
>JAYTBL010000327.1:0-4602 GCA_043736975.1 Polyangiaceae bacterium | reverse complement strand
AAGGCGTCGATGGATCCTTCGCTTCCTCGGGGGACGGCGGGGGTGGGCGCGTCAGTCGCGGTCTCGGCGAAGGCTGCGAGCTGAACGAGCAGTGCGCGAGCGGCCTCACTTGCCGGCAGAACTTCGTCGCCGATCAGTGCACCGCGCAGAAGACCTGCACCCTCGTATGCCAGCGTCAGGCCGACTGCATGGCGGTCGCCCCCAAGGCGCTCACGCCATGAGCCTCGCGATCATCTCGGAGCCACCTCGTGATCCTGCCCCGCGATGCGCCTTCGGCGCCCGGCGCTTCGCGCCGCAGACGCGCCTCTGCCGTGCATGGCACGCCTCCCAAGCGTAGTGGTGCGCGGGCGAAGGAGGGGAGCGGGCCTCCTCCGGCCGCGTGGGAGCAGCGATACGTCAGCCCGCAGCGCGACGGTAGCCGCACCGCCTGGGGACCCGCAGGAGATCGTCCACCGTGAGAAAGGGTTCGTAGCCACCACCGTCATTCGCCCGACCTCACGCGGGGCGGCGGTGCACGGATCCCCCTCGGCGCGCAGCGAGACAGCGTACCGCGGAGGAGGAGGACCGCTCCCCTCCGGAGCCCCCCAACCGCGGAGCGCCTACCGAGCGCGGTCGTAGTCGTCGGCGGCGGCGGTGACCACCGCGAGGTCACGCGTGGCCTTCTCGGCGTCCGCGAGGAGCTCGGCCGTGAAGACGGTGACGCCCCAGATGCCGTTGGCGCGACGGCGAAATGGCCAGCGGGTGCCCTGCGCGGTCACCACGCTCGCGCGCTCCCCCTCGACCTCGACCTTCGCCACGCCCGAGAGATCCTTGCGAAGCCGCCGCGCCCAGCCGCGCTCGCGGTAGAGCGTGGCGAAGACGTCGCTGCCGTCCGCGGCCTCGGCCGCAGACTTGTACTGTGCAAGCATCTCGCTGCGGCGCGGCTCGGGGTAGCTGTCGGCGACCCGCTTGCTGGCCTGCTTGCGCATATCGTGGACGGTGAAGCAGGCCCACTGCGCCTCGGTCTCGAGATAGGCGAAGAACGCCTTCGGGTCGTCCTGCCCGACCGCCTGCGCGACGCGCATGTACGCGCCCTTGGGCGTCTGGTCCGAGGGGAAAGGCCGGTGCACGATGGCGATGATCGCCATCGGGACGAGCACGACCGCCGCCACGATGGCGATCGGTCTCCAGGCAGTGAGCAGCCGCGATGCCATCAGCGCGACACACCATACCCCTGGTCATGCGGCATTTTGAGGCTTGTCGCTCCGGCCCCGGGCGTCTATGCCCCTTGGGTGAGCGACCCGGGGACCATCGTCTCGCGTGTATTACGCACGCGTCGCGCCACGCTGCGGCTCGTGGAGTCGCTCGACGCCGAGGATCTCGTCGTCCAGTCGATGCCCGACGCCAGCCCCGCGAAGTGGCACCTCGCGCACACGACCTGGTTCTTCGAGCGCTTCGTGCTGCGGCCGCTCGGCATCCCAGCGCTGCGTGACGAGTACGACTACCTCTTCAACTCTTACTACGAGGCGGTCGGCGCCCGGCACCCCCGCCACGCCCGCGGGCTGCTGACCCGCCCCACCGCGTTCGAGGTCTTCGAGTACCGCCGCGCGATCGATGCGCGGCTCGCCGATCTCGAAGGCACGCCCGAGCTCGTGACCGCGGAGGTCGCCTCGGCGCTGGAGCTCGGGTTGCACCACGAGGAGCAGCACCAGGAGCTCCTCCTCACGGACATCAAGCACCTGTTCGGGCAGAACCCGCTCAAGCCGGCCTACCGCATCTCGCCCCAGGCGCGCGTGCGCAACTCCACGCCGCCGCCGCTCGAGTCGCCCGCGAACCTCCAGGCGCTGCGCTGGATCGGGTTCGAGGGCGGCGTCGCCGAGATCGGTCACCAGGGGCCCGGCTTCTCCTTCGACAACGAGAGCCCGCGCCACAAGGTGTATCTTGCACCTTTCACGATCGGCTCCCGGCTCGTGACCTGCGGCGAGTACCTCGGGTTCGTGCTCGACGGTGGTTACCTCCAGAGCGACCTTTGGCTCTCCGAGGGCTGGTCGTGGGTCAACGCCACGAAGAAGCGAGCTCCGCTGTACTGGCTCGACGGCGGTGCGGATGAGATCGATCCCGCGGCGCCGCGTATCTTCACCCTAGATGGCGTTCGCGCGTTCGATCCCAGCGAGCCGGTGTGTCACGTCTCGTACTACGAGGCCGATGCCTACGCGCGCTGGGCGCGGGCGCGCCTGCCTACCGAGCCGGAATGGGAGATCGCCGCCGAGCGCGGGCGCAACGCAGGGCTCGCCGGCGGCATCAACGACGCGATGAGCGGTCATCTCCATCCCGTGGCGGTCGCGCGCGAAGCGGCATCGGAGACCGCCGGCCGCAGCGGCGTTCCGGCCCAGATGCTGGGCGACGTCTGGGAGTGGACGCAGAGCGCGTACGCCCCCTACCCCGGCTACCGCCCGCTCGAAGGCGCGTTCGGCGAGTACAACGGCAAGTTCATGGTCAGTCAGATGGTGCTCCGCGGAGGGTCCTGCGCCACTCCGCGCGATCACGCACGCACCACGTACCGCAACTTCTTCCCGCCTGGCGCGGAGTGGCAGTTCTCGGGAATCAGGCTCGCGAGGGACGCATGACGCCGTCGGAATTGAGCTCTGCCTCGTCACGCCCGATGGAGAGCGCAGAGGAGCGCTTCTGCGTCGACACGCTGGAGGGGCTGGCGCTGACCCCGAAGCGCCTCGCGCCCAAGTACTTCTATGATCGCTCGGGATCCATCCTGTTCGACGCGATCTGCGAGCTGCCCGAGTATTACGTGACGCGCGCCGAGACGGCGATCATGCAAGCGCGGGCGAAGGAGATCGTCGCCAGCTGGGGCCCGCGCGTGCGCGTGGTCGAGCCGGGCGCCGGTAGCTCGACGAAGACGCGCCTCCTGCTCGAGGCGCTCGGGCCGGAGCGGTGCGTCGAGTACGTGCCAGTCGACATCTCCAGCGAGCATCTCGAGCACGCCGCCGCGCAGCTCCGCGCCGAGTATCCGTGGCTGACGGTAACGCCTGCGGCCGCGGATTTTTCGGTCGATCTGCCGATGCCCGCCGCCGAAGACGGCGTGCGCACCGTCATCTATTTCCCGGGCTCGACCATCGGGAACTTCGACCCCGCGGACGCCGAGCGGCTCCTCGCGCGCTTCCGCCGCGCCGCGGGGCCCGGCGGCATCGTGGTCGTGGGCGTCGACCTCAAGAAGGATCCGAAGGTCCTCCATGCCGCCTACAACGACGCGCAGGGCGTCACCGGGGCGTTCAACCGCAACCTCCTGGTGCGCATGAACCGCGAGCTCGGCGCCGACTTCGACGTCGAGAGCTTCGCGCACTACGCATTCTACGAGCCGGTCCTCGGGCGCATCGAGATGCACCTGGTGAGCTTGACCCGGCAGACGGTGACGATCCGCGGGCGCGAGTTCCGGTTCTCCGAGGGAGAATCGATCCGGACCGAGTGCTCGTACAAGTACGATCTCCCGGGCACCGAGCGGCTCGCGCGCACCGCCGGGCTCCACCTCCTCGACGCCTGGCTCGACGAGGATCGCCGCTTCGCCGTGCTCGAGCTTCGTCCCGTCCTCTGGCCTGCGCCGCGCGCTAGCATCAAGTAGGTCGTGTAACTCGCACGACGCGGAGCTCCCCGAGGTCGTCCGTGCGCACGCGTTTCGCCCCCTCCCCTACCGGAGATCTCCACCTCGGTGGAGCGTGGACGGCGCTGGCGTCGTGGCGGATGGCGCGGGCCGCAGGCGGCGCGACGGTGCTGCGCGTGGAGGACATCGACACGCCGCGGGTGGTGCACGGCTCGCCGGCGCGCATCGCCGAGGACCTCGCCTGGCTCGGGCTCGACGCCGACGAGGGCCCGGAGCGCGGAGGATCGCATGCACCCTACACACAATCGGCGCGGCTCGCGATCTACGATGATGCGCTGGCCACGCTGACGCGGCGGGGGCTCGTGTATCCGTGCGACTGCTCGCGCGCCGAGATCTCGCGGGTGGCGAGCGCGCCGCATGCCGGCGAGGACCTGATCTACCCGGGCACCTGCCGCGACGCGCCGAGGGACCGCGAGCTGAAGCGCCCGCCCGCGCTGCGCCTGCGCGTGCCCGACCGCGCGAGCGTGACCTTCCACGATCTGGCGCGCGGTCGCGTCGAGCAGCACGTCGACGTGAGCGTGGGCGACTTCGTGCTCCGGCGCGGCGATGGGGTGTACGCGTACCAGCTGGTGGTGGCGGTGGACGACGCGGCGATGCGCATCTCGCACGTGGTGCGGGCCGATGATCTGCTGGCGTCGACGGCGCGCCAGATCCTGCTGATGCGCCTGCTGGGGATCGGCGAGGCCGACATCCCGCGCTACGCGCACGT
Organism: Polyangiaceae bacterium; assembly: GCA_043736975.1. Classification (GTDB taxonomy): domain Bacteria; phylum Myxococcota_A; class Polyangia; order Polyangiales; family Polyangiaceae; genus Labilithrix. The sequence goes on along the minus strand of JAYTBL010000327.1, from coordinate 244 downwards.
CCCGATGGTGGTGGCGCCGGACGGCGAGCGCCTGGCGAAGCGCGCGGGCTCGGCGACCCTCCGCGCGCTGCGCGACCGCGGCATCACAGCCGAGGAGATCAAGGACACGCTGGGCGCAGCGCTGGGCGCGATCACCGGCCACGAAGATCCAGCCACGTGGCGCAAGGACGCGTGGCCCATCCCCGCGGCGTGGGTCTGATCGGTCAGCGAGGGATGGAGGTCAGCGGAGCGCGAAGTAGACGCC
>JAYTBL010000326.1:0-4603 GCA_043736975.1 Polyangiaceae bacterium | reverse complement strand
AGCGCAACACGTTCACCGCTCTCGACGTCCACGAGGTCGGCACCACCTCCGGGCCGCGCTTGCTCGGCGAGCAGCCGCGCACTGTTCACGCTGTTCAGCGCACGCATCTGCGTGAGCTTGGCGGCGGACTCCCGGGTCGCCGCGACATGCACGCGCCGACGATCGTCGACGACTGCCAGCTGGCCATTCGCCATCGGCGCGACGCGTTCCGCAGCGAAGCCGTCGTCCACCACGGTCATGCCGGCCGGCGTCGCGATGTAGTGCCCGTTCGAGGTGGCGCCGACGACGATGGAGGTGTTCGGCACGCGGCGCGGGCCGATCGAGCTCTCGTGGAAGGCGATGACGAGTGACAGCGCCGAGGGCGGCACACGAGAAATGTCTCCCGCCCCGTCGAGCGGGGCGACGGCGTTACCCGCCGATTCCCTCACGGAGAGGGTGGGAGCCGAGGGTGCCTCGACTCGATGGCACGCTCCAGCGCAGGCCAGCCCGGCCAGCCCGGCGAGGACGAGACCTCGGCGACGCAGGTTCATGGTGGCGCTCATAGCACCCGCGCGCACCCGCGCGCACCCGCGCCCCGGGGCTACTTGAGCTGCTCCTGCGGGACCAGGATCATCGCCCGCTGCGCCGGTACCACCAGGCGCAGCTCGCCCGGCGCGGGGACGGCGTACGTCTTCAGCTGGGGGTCGAGGAGGTCGACCAGCGTTACGCCCGGCTTCGTGACCTTCATCGCCTTCGCGCCGTCGGCGGTCGTGCTGGGATGGCGGGCGTTGGTGTTGATCACCACCAGCGCATACTCTGCGCCCGCGTCGCCGCCCGCGCGCTCGTAGCCGATGATGCCCGCGTCTTCCTCTTCCTGCGTGTGCTGCGTGGAGAACACGACGTTCGTGTCGCCACGCCGCAGCGCCGGGTACTTCGCGCGGAGGCGCGCGAGCTTCGCGAACTGCGTGAACGTCTCGCCGTTCGTCGGGAAGCCGGTGTCCCACAGCACCTCGCGGTTCGCCGGATCGTTGCCGCCCGCGAAGTCCAGCTCGTCGCCGTAATAGAGGCAGGGGATGCCCTCTTCCGTCATCAGCAGCACGAACGCGTTGCGCAGCGCTTCCTTGTCGCCGAGCGCGTCGAAGAGGAAGCGCGCGACGTCATGGTTGTCCACGAAGTTCACGAGCGACTTGCTGGGCGCGACCCCGATGCCGCCCGGCTGCGGCTCGGTGCGGTAGTTGACCGCGCGTTCGGCCCACAGGGTCCTGATCTGCTCGGTGCCCTTCTGCGCCTTCGCGTTGTGGGCATTCGCGAAGATGTCGGTGAAGACCTGGTACTTCTGCGAGAAATAGAAGACCGAGTCGAGCATCCCCTCCTGGGTGTAGCTCCCGAGCAGCTTGTCGTTGCCGTCGAACGCCTCACCGAACATGAGGAAGCGGTTCTTGCCCTGCGGCGCGAGGCGATCACGCACGCGCGTCGAGAAGTCCTTCCAGAACTCGTACTCGACATGCTTGACGGTATCGATGCGGAAGCCGTCGAGGTCGGCGAGCTCCGCCCAGCGCGTGTACGAGTCGACCATCTGGTCGCGGACCTCGGGGAGCTCGGTCGCGACGTCTTTGAGCCCGCCCGGAAAGTCGCCGATGCGGGTCTGAACGTCAGCAGTCCGGCAGTTGGGGTCGCACTTGCCGGGGTCGGGATCGGTGCACTTGTCATAGCAGATGATCCGCCCGAAGCCGTGGTAGCCGCGCGCCGTGCCGAGGATGCCGGGCGGCGGGATGCGGTTGATCGACGGATCCTGGATGAACCGGATCGGCGCGCGGCCCGCGTTGCCGAGCGACGTGAACGCCTGCACGCCGCGCGGATCCCAGTCAGGGTCGAACTCGGTGATCCGAACGATGGGCGTGGAGGCCCCCGCGCCCTGCAGCGGGCCGCTGCCCCCGATGTTGATGTCGGGGTTCCCGTTCAGGTTCATGTCGTAATAGAAGACCTGCCCCATGTGGTTGGTGACGATGTCGAGCACCACCTTGAGGTTCTTTTCGTGGCAGGCCGCGGTGAGCTTGCGCAGCTGCGCGAGGTCGCCGAAGTGCGGGTTCGTCTGCGTGAGGTCCTGCGCCCAGTAGCCGTGGTAGGAGTCGACGTCGGCGTCGGTCTCGACGTTCTTCACTACCGGCGAGATCCACAGCGTCGTCACGCCGAGGTCCTTGATGTAGTCGAGGTGATCGATGATCCCCTGCCAGTCGCCACCCTGGAAGCGCGCCAAGGAGCCGGGCCGGACCTTGTAGTCGTTGTTCACGTCGCCGTTCGCGAAGCGATCGGTGAGCACCTGGTAGATCACCTCGTCACGCCAGTCGTCGACGTGCGTGGTGATGGCGGGCTGCTTGCCCTGATCCGGCACGCTCACGCAGCCGACGCCGGGCAGCGAGCACGCGCCCGCGAACAACGCGCCAAGCAGCACCCTGGAGACGATGGACTTCATGGGAGGCCTCACGGATACGAGCTCGAGTTGAACCACCACTCGGCGCCCACGCCGAGGAAGTGCTCGGCCTTGCGCTGCGAGAACACGTCCTCCACGGGGTAGAGCGCGCGCGTCGCGGTGTCGCGGAAGCTCGCGACGTAGAGCACGCGCAGCTGCGGACGCTTGAAGCTGCCGCGGCCGGCGGGCGAGAAGTACGGGATCACGCCGACCTTCGAGACCGAGGCGTTGAGCCCGTCGTTGGTGCCGGGCAGGAGCATCGCCATGCGGCGCTGCTGGTAGCTGCCCTCGACCGCCACGCCGAAGTGATCGCCGAGGAAGATGTTGGGCCGCACGACCAGCGCCCCCTCGTCGTATTTCTGCAACGATGTCTCGGCGGCGCTGCTGTCGCGAAAGAAGCGCATGTAGGCCGCGAACTGGACCGAGAAGAGATCCTGCTCGTAGTTGCCGGAGAGCGCGATCTGCGTCTCGCTGGCGCCGGTCACGGTGCGATCGACGGCGAAGGTGATGGGGACGGCGAGCGGATCGTAGGCCGCGATCCCGCGCGCGTGACGCATCACGAGCGACGCATAGGTGTCGCGCTGGCCCGTGAAGTACGTGAGCTGCGAGCCGAGCATCCAGCCGCTGTCGCTGGGGAGGCCGCGATCGACCTTGGTGAGCGGATCCTGGAACGAGCCCGCGGAGAGCTGGTGGAGCTCCCCGTAAAGGATCGCCTTGAAGCCGCCGCCGACATCCCCCCTCCCCCCGCCGCCGGGCCGCACGAACTGCGTGAGCTTCACGGTCTCGATGGTGCGCGGGCGATCGAGCTTGGTGACGTCGACGGTGCCGAAGCCGAACGGCGCGACCACCGGGATCTGCTGGTACTGGTAAGGGTTATCGAGCCGCTGCTGCCCGGCGTGAACCTGCAGGATGGTCTCGAGGGTGTCGCTCTTGTAGATGGGCGCGCCGACACCGCCGCCCACGGTATTCTGGTTGTCGAGCGGCCACCAGTTGAGCAGATAGATGTCGTCGCCGCGGTACATGCGCGACCCGGCCCACATCGTGATCTTGTCGTACGTGCCCTGCGCGTAGAGGTTGCGGACCGCGATGGCCTGCTCGGGCTTCCCCGAGAAGTGAAAGAACGGCGGGAAGAGGGCGAGCGTCGCGACGACGCGGCTCTTCACCTTCTCGTTCCACTTGTCCTCGCGGCGGAGCTCGAGCTCCGCGTAGTTCCCCTCGTCGACGATGCGCGGCCCGAACGCCACGACGTTCGTGCCTCGACCCGTGCCTCCGCGCAGATCGCTTGCAGCATACACGCGTCCGTAGGAGCCGAACTCGAAGGTCCCCACGTGGTCGCCGGGCTTCTCGGTGACCACGCGCGCCGGATCGTTGCCACGACCGACCGTCGCGCCGGGCACCGAAGGCGCGCTCGTATCGGACGTGACCAGCGCGTCGGGGGGCGAGCTGGGCGACGCCGTGGACGGAGCGGGCGCGACCGGCGGCGGCGCCGTCTGCGCGCGGGCGGCGCGCGCAGAGACGATCAGCATCGCAAGAGAGGCGAAGGCGACCAACGACGACGAGCGGCGCACGGGGGTGCCTGGAGCTAGCACGCTCTCTCAGGGTCGTCCCGGAAAAAGGTAACTCAGGGCTGCGTTACGCCGGTCCGCTGTGAGCTGCCTTGCGGAGACGCATGCGCATGAGATCGTCGATCATGTCGAACTGCACCGCGATGCCTTGGCGCGCGGGGTCACCGCGCTCGACGACGACGCCGTCGACCTCGAGAGGGCCGTCCGGCAGCGAGAGCGTCGCGACGACCTCGGTGCCGACGGCGAGCTCCTGGAACGTGGAGAGGAACACCCCTTCGGGCCGCACGCTGAGAGCGATGGCGCCGAAGGCGGTGCCGAGATCCGGGACACGGACCTCGACGGCGACGACGGGGGAGCGACGGGGCGGACAGCTTTTGCGGATCGGCAGCATTGGCACGGCGTCCTCGGTGCAAGGCAAAGGCCTTCCGCCCCTGCTTTCCCTTTGCAGTACGCGCCGCGACGGCGCGCGGATTTCGCGGGTTGCATGGACGACAACGCGCGCGAGCCGCGTGGCGTGTGCGGGGGTCGATCATGGAGAAGCGCACCCTCAGCACGGAGGCCTCAGGGAGGACGCAGGCGAGGGTGGTGT
>JAYTBL010000325.1:0-4603 GCA_043736975.1 Polyangiaceae bacterium | reverse complement strand
GCGTGTTGCCTGCGAACTAGTGGTTCACCGCGAACACCAGCCCGCCCTCGCGCGGCACGTGGCCCAGGCCGGTCGCCTCGACGCGGCGTCCGCCCCTTTGGCGTTCGAGCACCACCTCGAAGCGCCGGCGCAAGACGGTCTCGAGCGCGACGCAGCACCAGAACAGGAGCGAAGCGAGTGAGCCCCGCCGCGGTCGCGAGCCGAGCGCCCCCATCGTGGCTAGCGCGGAGGGATCTGCCGCAGCTCGTCGGGCGTCAGCAGCTGCTGCCGGTGGGGATCCTTCGGCGGCTTGCCACCGCTCGAGTCGGACGAGGAGTTGCTCGACTCGCTCAGGCCAGCGCTGCTCGACTCGCCCAGGCCCTCGAGGCTCGAGTCGCTCAGCGCACCAGAAAGCTCTTCGGCCATCGTGGAGCGTAGCGTTCCACGGCTGCCTGGCTCTCGCAAGGTCATCGCCGTTGGCAACGCGCCCGTCTGGGACGCTCCGCAGATCACGCCGCGAGGAGGGCCTTCGAGTGGGGGCGCGCCTCGCGGCCTTGCGCGAGGAGCGTCCGCGCGTCCTGCTTGCGGCCCAGGCGGACGAGCGCGTCCGCGCCCTTGAGGTAGACGCGCACCGGCGCGTCACCCGCGTTGGCGCGCATCCGCAGCATCGTCGCCGCGGCCGCGAAGTCGCCATGCGCGTGCGCCACCAGCCCGATCACCTCGAGCGAGGCCAGCTCGGTCGCATGCTCGAGCGCGCGCGACAGCGCGCTGGGATCACCGGCCTCGTGCGCGAGGCGCGCGCGGAAGGCCTCGCGCTCGGCGGTGGGCCAGGGCAGCGCGCGCGTCAGCGCCGTCGCCGCCTTCTCCTCGCGGAACGAGAGCGCGAGCTTGAGCCAGGTGGTGATGATCCAGACGAGCCGCGCCGGCACCTTCGCCCCTGCGCGCGCCAGGCCGAGTGCCTCGGCATAGGGAGCGGAGTAGGCCGCGAGCGCGTGGGCGATCGCCGCCTCGTCGTCGTACGCGAGGCCGAAGACCGCGGCGTGCGCCGCCACGCGATCCCCGAACGTGAGGAGCTCCTCGCGGCCGCGAGCGCGGTCGCCCTGCTTCGCGACCGCGAAGGCCCAGGTCTCGCAAATGATGCCGGTCTTCGCCCCGAGGTCCACGCAGGCTGCGTAGGCGCCGCTGGCGTAGGCGGCGTTCATCGCCGCTGCGACCACCACCGGCGCGTCGCTCGCGCGCTTGATGGCGTCGAACGCGCCCTTGCCGCGCCCCACGAGCGACTCGCAGACCTTCACCAGCAGCTCCGCGAGCACCACGTTCCGCGGGTACTTCTTCACCGCCGCCAGGGTCTGATCGCGCACCTTGGTGGTGGCGCCCTTCTCCAGCAACGCGCCGAGGCGAAGCTCGAGCGCCCGCTCCACGCTCGCGGCGCGACCGGTCAGGTCATCGCCCGGCGTGCGATCGATCTCGTCCGCGCACCAGCGCGCGCTGTCGGCATCCCCCTCGCGCATCGCGAGGCGCCCCAGCTGAACCAGGCAGTTGACGCGCCCGACGCCGCCCCGCACGCCGAGCTCGCCGACCGTCCAGGCCGCGCCGAAGTCCTGCTCCAGCTCGTGGATGTCGGCCAGGCTGCTCGCCGACCACGCCGCGAGCTCGTGCTGCGGCGCCTTCGCGAGGACGCGATCGAACCAGGCCGCAGCGCCCGCGAGATCGCCCTGCACGCGGTGCTCGATGCCGAGATAGTGCCAGTAGCGCGGGTTCTCGGGCGCGGCGCGATGCGCGGCCTCGAGGAGCTCGATGTTGCGGCTCTGGCGATCCTTCCGCGCCGACTCGGCGGCCGTGTACCCGTAATGCACGAGCGACAGCGTGGGGGCATCCTCGATGGTGCCCCCGGCGCGGAGGATGTTCGAGGTCACGTCCTCGTGGACGCGCCCCTCGTAGCCGTAGCCGCAGCAGTTGCGCACCAGGCGCGTCGACATCAGCGTCATCTGGACGCGTCCGCGGTCGTCGAGCGAGGTGGCCGGGATCCGGAACGCCGCTGCGGTGGTCTTCTTCACCACCGCCGCCACCTGCGCGCCGAAGTCGGCGGCGAGCACCTCGTCGGCGTCGAGCACGAACATCCAGGTGCCGGTGGCGCAGGCGAACGCGAAGTTCCGGGCGGCGGCGAAGTCGGCGATCCAGGTGAAGTGATGCACCGAGGCGCCCGCGGCCTCGGCGATGGCGACGGTGCGGTCGGTCGACCCGGTATCGACGACGATCACCTCGGCCCCCATGCCTGCGGTGCTGGCGAGCGCGCGCTCGAGGACGGCCTCCTCGTTCTTCACGATCATGCAGATCGAGAGGAGGGGGCGTGCGGGATCGGCCATGGGAGGTAGAACGGCCGATTTCTGGCGAGCTAAAGGTGCGCGCTCTCCCTTCATCGCGGACGCCGTCAGATGCGGGTCGGCCCCGAGCGCGGCGTGGGCGCGCGCAGGCGGACCACCGGTCGCTCCACGTCGAACTTCTGCTCCAGGGTGACGAAGTCGTCCTTGTCCTGCGCGACGAAGGAGAGCGTGGGGCTCTCCGGCCGGAGCCTCGCCTGCTTGGAGCCCGCCGACGACGTATCGAGCCCGAGCGTGACGGTCTCGTTCGCCTTCACGCTGAGGACCACGTGGGCTGCGCCCCAGGCGTCGGTGCGCCCCACCTCCTTGCCGAGGTAGGTGACGGGGAGATTCGCGCCGTTGTCGGCCCGGATCCCCACCACCACGGTCCGCGCCAGCGGCGCGCAGCGCGCGGCGAAGGTCGGCACGCGCGATCCCGGCGCGAGCCGGTGCAGCGAGACGCCGATCGTCTCCGATGGCGACTGGAAGCCCGCGGGACAGCGCACCGCGATCTCGACGGCGTCGCCCTCCGCGCCCACGAGCGAGAGTCGCGCGCGCCCGCTCGCGTCGGTCGTCGCCAGGTTGCGGCCGCCGGCGATGAGCTCGGCTCCGAGCATCCCGCGGCCCGGGTCGCTCGTGATCAGGACGTCCGCGACGAACGGCTGCCGCGCCGACTCCGCCTCCGGATCCTTGCAGCCCACGCTCGCCAGCGCGACCAGCCCGCCGCAGATCCATCCGTTCATCGCCGTGCGCTTCATCGAGAGACCTCCACGCGAATCCCCTCGGAGGGGGACGCACTCGTTTCTACGATCGTGACGGTGGTGCGGCGCTCGCTCTGGACGAAGGAGACGATGACCTCGGCGCGGTCGGCGCGGAGGTACGCCGCGCCGTGCTGCGCCGCGCCGGTGGCGATCTTCCGGAAGCCGCGCGCCCGCAGCGCCTCGTCGATCTGCGGCCCGAGCGCGGCGCGATCCGCCCGCGACTCGTAGATGCGCACCGCGGCCGGGTACCCGTCGACCGACGCGCTCAGCGTTCGCCGGCTGCCCTCGGGGCGAGGAGCGAGCGCCGAGTCGCTGCCCGGCGCGTCGCCCTCCGCGGGGAACATCGTCGCCAGGCGCAGCGCGCTGTCCGACCAGAACGTGACCACGTGCGTGCCGCCCCCGCCCCCCGCGGCGCTCGGCTCGGCGAACACATAGCGAAAGTGCCCGAGCTTCGCGAGATCGCCGGTCTCGGCCAGCGCGCGAAGGCGCGTGGCGAGCGGCTCGGGCGCGTCGTCGCGCTCGTCGACGAAGCAGACCACCATGCCTCGACCCTTCGTCTCGTCGCGGATCACCGACGCACGGAGCGCGGCGTTCGCCGGCCCGTCGATGCGGTCCATGAGCGCGGCGGGGATGTCCTGCATCGCGAGGGCGAGCGCGCCCGGGCTGCGCCGGCAGTACGCCTCGTAGCGATCAAGAACCTCGTGCGTCGACTGCGAGGTATGCGCGCTGGCGCGGCGGAGCTCGGCGCCGTTGAGCCGAATGAGCTGCGCCCCGCCGGTCAGATCCTCGAGCTTCGCCAGCTGGTGCCCGACGCCCAGCCCCATCTCGCGGACATCGGCGTAGACCGAACGCGCCGCCGCCAGGGCGAGGAGCCCGAACGCGAACGCCGCGTAGGCCGCCATCCGCAGCGCGCGCGCGCTGGGCAACAGGGCCCGCAGCAACCAGAACGAGCCTTTGCGCCAGGGGATCATGGGTTATCTCACCTATCGTTCGGAGGTCGGTAGTAGTTGCTCGCTTTCGCGCGATTCATAGGTCGAAGATCGAACCAACGATGCCGAGGACGTGGGGAAGGATCTGGCCGTACTGCTCGTCGCTCACCGGGTCCATGCAGGACACGAATGACTCCGACGAGACTTTGCTCTCGAAGCCTTGCCTGGGAGAGAGCGGGTCCTTCTGCGTGGTCGCGGAGGCGGTGGTGACCAGGGTGACCGCGGTGACCTCATCGGGCGAGAGGCTGCCGATAACTTCGTTGATGACCTTGTTGGCCAGCTCGACTCCGTCACCCGAGCCTGGAGCCTCCACCTTGAATGGCCTTCCCGATCCCTGCTTTTTGCTCTGGGTGGGGGCGCGCGCGAGGTCCTGCTCGAGGCCGGCCCGAGCGTCGGCTGGGCAAGCTCTCATCGCGTGCGCCATGGCGCTCGTCCTCGCCAGCCGCTGCACCTGCATCTTCGCGAGATAGAGCTCACGAAAGTAGAGGACGCCGAGAAAGCACAGCGTGAACAC
>JAYTBL010000324.1:0-4604 GCA_043736975.1 Polyangiaceae bacterium | reverse complement strand
GCGTCGAAGACGCAGCGTCGGCCTTGACTCGCCTGGAGGGGGGCGCATTCGCTGGCGTCGTGTGCTCGCGCGCGCTCGGCGGCCAGCACGACGCCGGCTTCCGGGTACTCTCGGTCGCATTGCGGCGACAGCCAGGCCTACCGCTGGCGATGGTGGTCGACGCGAGCGACAGCGTGACTGTGAACCGGGCCGCCGCGCTCGGGATCACGTTGCTCTGGCAGCCGTTCTCCGGCCGCCACTTCTCGAGCTTCTTCGATCGCATGACAGCGCGTGCGGAAGGGGTCGAGCACCTCGCGGCGAGCCTGAGCGCCCTTGCACGGAAGTGGCGGCTCCGACCTCGGGAGAATGAGCTGCTGATGCTCCTCGTCGCTGGTCACGGTCGCGCGAGCATCTGTGCCCGGACCGGCTACGGCGTCGCCACCTACCGGACCTACGTGAGTCGACTGCTCGCGCGGGCGGGATGCACCCGCACGAGCGAGGTCGCGCTCGCTGTGCTCCGGTCGGCCATCGCCCTTCCACTCTGAACCACCGCTTCGCGCAGTTCTTCTCCAGCGCGAACAGAGTAGCGCAGCGCGAGGTCGTCGCGCGTGGAGGGGTTCGGCAGCGCGAGCTCGATGATGGAGAAGGTCACCGAGAACGAGACGCCCACGACGAAGAGCACGGGCAGCCGGCGGAGCGATGCGTGGCGACGCCGCCCCAGCAGCCGCGCGACCGCGAGGTACGCGAACATGGTGAACGGCAGCTCGAGGAAGGCCTGCACGCGCAGGACCGAGGGCGCGAGCCAGCGGCCATCACCGACGCGCTGCGCCACGATCCCCACCAGCGGATCGTGCCGCCCGATCGCGAACCAGGGCCCCGGGATGTAACGCGCGATGAACGCTGCGCTGCTCTGGGCGGCCTGGCGCGCGTGAGGATGGCGGCGCGGCCCTGCCGAGGAGCAGGGCGAGTCCCACCACCACCGACACCAATGTGGAGACGATCACGGTGAGCTCGAGCGCGCTCCGCAGGGCTCTTCACTCCGGCCGGGGTGGATCGCGGCTGTACCACCCTTTCGGACGGGGTTGACCCTGACCCCGGGGCGCTTCACCCTGTGACATTGAGCCTTATGCATAGATCCGCCGTTTCCTCGTCGCTCGTCGTCGTCGCTTGTCTTGCTCTCGGGGCCCTCGCGCCCGCGTGCAGCGGCAGCTCCTCGGAGCCAGCGCCGCAGGTTGTCGGCTCCTCGTCGGGAGACCCGATCACCCCCGCACCCGTTGACACGACGCCCCCGGCGCCGACGACGCCCACTCCCCCCGCGCCGCCGAAGCCGCCCGAGTTCGAGTGGGTCGCGCCGAAGATCGCGACCACGAGCGCGGCGTGCGGCGCCGCGATGCCGAAGGCCACGGGCACCACGTACACGACGCCGACCGGCCGCACGTTCCACGTGTGGGGTCCGTCGAACTACGACCCGAACAAGACCTATCCGATCGTGATGATGTTCCATGGCTGGTACGCGAACGGCGCCGCCTTCGAGTCGTGGTTCAAGATGGAGGACTACACCGAGAACGAGGCCTTCGTCGTCTACCCCGACGCCATCAACGGGCTCTGGGACCTCAACGGCACGACCGATCTGCTGTTCTTCGACGAGGTGGTCAGGCAGCTCGGCGAGACCTACTGCATCAACCCGTCGCGCATCCTCGCGTTCGGCTTCAGCTACGGCGGCCGCTTCATGAGCCAGCTCGGCTGCAAGCGCGCCGGCTACGCGAAGGCCATCGCCATCGGCGCCGCGGGCGGCGGGAACGACGGCTTCCAGTGCGGTCGCGTCCCCGTGCTCGTCACGGGCCGGACCGCCGACCCCGACGAGCTGGTCGCATGGTCGAAGACCACGTCCGATACGTGGTCGACGCTGAACAAGTGCGCGGCGACGACGGTGTCCGCGAACCCCGAGCTGAACTGCGTCTCGCACGCGAGCTGCAAGCTGCCCGGCGACGTGACGTTCTGCGAGGACACCTTCTTCGACGCCTCGTGGCCCAAGGACTGGAACCACACCGTCCGCGAGTCGTACCGCTCGTTCACCTGGAAGTGGTTCAAGGCGCTGCCCTGATCTTTCCCGATCGGAAAGCGCCCGCGCGGGAACTTTTCGGCGTCGCGGCGTACTGACGTCCTCGTGCAGGTCGCGAGATTCCTTCCGGCCTCGATCCGGCGCGCGTTCTCCTCCATGGGCATCGGCATCGGCGGAAAAATCCGCCAGCTCTTCGGCGAGACCCCCTTCCTCTTCTTCGGCGTGGTCCTCGGCGTGGCGCTCCTGTTCCGCGTCGGCGTCGGGGTGGCGCGCGAGGCGGCCAGGCCGGACGTGGTCGCCCCCACGTTCGTGAGCACGCAGCCCGAGCCCGGCCTCGCTGTGACGGCGACCGCAGCGCCGAGCGCCAGTCCGAGCACGACCTCGACCGCCGAGGTCGGCGCGGCCGCGCGGGTGCAGCCGATCGGGACGCCGGCGCGGGTGCCGCCCAGGACGCGCGGCCACGGTCGCCGTCCGATTCATCCCTAGCTCGCGCTTGACGGACGCGCGGGCGGCTCGTACCCCCGGAGGCGTGTGCCGCAACATTCGCGTCCTCCACCATCTCCAGCCGCCGACCACGCCCGACGAGATCGCCGCGGCTTCCCTGCAGTACGTTCGCAAGGTGAGCGGTCTGCGCGCGCCGGGGAAGAGCGACGCCGAGGCGTTCGATCGCGCAGTGGCCGACATCGCGGAGGCGACCACGCGTCTCCTCGCCGCGCTCCCCTCACGTGGCGATGCGCGCACGCGCGAGGGCGAACGCACGAAGGCGCGCCTGAAATGGGGCGCCCGCGTCACGCGCATCGTGAAGTCCGCGCCCTGACTGGCGGCTCACGGCGCGTCCACCCGCGACGGTCACGACGCGAAGCGCTCCACGAACGGACGGATGAACCGCCGCTCCTCGGACCAATCGAGCACGGCGAACACCACCTCGTCGAAGACGCCGGCGAACGCCCCCTCGAGCTCGGCGGCGAAGGCGCCCGCGACGATCCGAGGATCGTTCGCGAACACGCCGCAGCCCCACGCGCCGAGCACCAGGCTCGGGTGGCCGTGCGCGGCGGAGATGGCGAGCGCCCGCGTGACGCGCGCGGCCATGGCGCGGTCGACCTCGGCGCGCCGCGACCGATCGCGCTCCAGCACCACACCGGCATTCGGCGCGGGCGCGGTGACGAACGAGCAGAGGAACGGCTCCTCGAGCAGCGCCGCGGTCTCGTCGTCGCGGAAGACCGGGACGTCGGGCGAGTGGATCATCCAGTCGGTGCAGAGCGCATCGCCGTGGGCACGATGGTGCCCGTACATGCCGCTGGTGAGCAGCGTGGCGTAGAGCGACGAGGCGCGAGCGAGCGACTCCTCCTGGGCGCGCGCGCCATTGAGGAAGCCGCCGCCCGGGTTCTTCGCGGAGGCGAAGTTGAGGACCAGCGGGGCCGGCCCGCGCGCCGCCAGCTCACGCGCGCTCGCGAGGCTCGTGCCGTTCGCCACGCGGATGCGCGTCGGCGCGGCCGCCCGGCGGACGGGCGCTGCCACCGCCACCTCGGGACGGTAATCGCGCGTGCCCGCGACCGCGTGATCGACGGCGGCGCGCAGCTCGACGCGGCGCCCCGAGGGCGCGACGTAGCCGCCGTCGTTCGTGATGGCGACCGCCTGCTGCCCTTGCCACTCTATCTCCGGCGGAGGCGCGTCACGATCAGCGCGAGGCCGGCGAACAGGCCGAAGGAGGCCCATGACGAGCCCTCGCCCGAGGCCTCGCTCGCCACCGCGCAGCCGCTGCTGCTGCCGCCGGAATCGCGGGGCGCCGCGTTCTCGGCGCAGGTCGTCGAGAAGCCGTGCCTCGGCTGCGGATCGCAGGCTGCGGCTTCGGTGACGCCGCTCGCGCTGACGGTGCTGGCGACGTTGCGGGTGGCGCCGGTCGGGTAGATCTCGCAGATGCCCGCAGCGTCGTCGGCGGCGAGCGTGCGTAGCGCCGACGTACCGGGTCGGTAGCTCGCGAACATCGTCGCGCGCGCGTCGCCGGCGTGCGCGAGGCCGAGGAAGTGCCCCGCCTCGTGGGTGATGACGCTCAGGAGATCGAAGCCAGCGAGCGGCACGATGGTCGTCGTGGTGAGGTTCTTGTCCGAGGCGTTGATCTCCATGTCCGCGTCGTAGATCTCCCCCGTGTCGGCGTTGAACGTCACGGTGGTGAGCCCGAGCGTATTGTTGGGATCGCTGTACGGCCACTTGTCGTCACGGAAGACGACCAGGTTCTGGTTCGGGCCGTTCTGGTTGTAGCGGACCTCGGCGCAGGCCACGGCGCCCAGGTTCGACGAGGTGATCCCGGCCGTGGTGCCGCTCGCGGCGCAGGTGGCGGCGTTCCATGTCGCGAACGCCGCGTCGATCACGCGCGATGCCTCGGCGAACGGCACGAGCGCGCTCGCGCTCTCGTTGATGCTGTAGCCGACGCACGCGTTCTTCCAGAACAGCGGGAGCCCGTCGGTGAAGCAGCCGTTCGTGGGGCTGTAGCTCGCGGGGATCGGGGTGGTGGTGGTGCGGCAGAACGCGTGGCTCGTGCCCGGTGTCAGCACCGCGAGACCGA
>JAYTBL010000323.1:0-1726 GCA_043736975.1 Polyangiaceae bacterium | reverse complement strand
CGCCGTACGCCATGTTGGATCGCGGATTCGTGACCAGCGACGCGCCGGCCTGCATCATCTGCTGCGCGGCCTCGGTGTCGAGCTGCACGGCGTGCGCGACCACCGAGCCCTGGCGCGCGATGCCGAGCCGCTCGATGCGCTTCGCGAGCGAGGTCTTGCGGGTGCGCTCGGCGTCGAGGTGGTCGGTCAGGTCCTCGGCGACGTGCATGTGGATGCCCACGCCGTACGCGTCGCTCAGCTCGCGCAGCGCGTCGAGCGTGTCGTCGTTGAGCGTCATCAGCGCGTGCGCGCCGACGTGCGCGCGGTGCGGCGTCGTGCCCTTCCGCACCTTCTCGAGGAAGCGGCGGTTCTCGGAGAGCCCGCCGTCGCGTCGCCCGCGGCCGTCGCGATCGCTGGTCTCGTAGGCGAGCACGCCGCGCAGGCCGACCTCGTCGAGCGCAGCGGCGATGCGATCGAGCGAGCCGTCGATGGCGCGCGGTGACGAGTGCAGATCGATCACGCACGCTACGCCGGCCTTTGCGGCCATCGCCGCGCCCGCGAGCGCGGAGGTGTGGACGAGGTCGTCATCGAGCGCGCGATCGAGCGCCCACCAGACCCACTGCAGCGAGTCGGCGAGCGTGCGCGGCGCCACGGGCGGCGGCGGCATCCCGCAGGTCAGGGACATGTAGAGGTGCGTATGGGCGACCGCGAAGGCCGGCGTGAGGATGCACCCCTCGAGATCGATGCGCGACGCGTCCGCGGGCATCGCCCCGCCGACCTGGACGATCTGCGCGCCGCGCACCAGCACGTCGGCCTGACCCATGCGCGGCGGATGCACCTCGACCAGCGTGGCGCCGGCGAGCACGGTCGCCGATTCGAGGGACAGCTCATCGTGCCCCGGAACGGGCGCCGCCGAGCGCAGCGTGCTGTCCGAGGTCAGCATGACGCGAGTATAGAGCCCGGGGGCGGTCCCCACCGTCTCGAGGGCCAGGTGGATCGGACAGTCCGTTGGAGACGCTACTCATGGCAAAAAAACATTGTGAAATCGGGGAGATTCTCCAGTGTAGGTCCTGGTAAGATAATCGCTGCAAAGTGCATCATGCACGCCTGCACGTCCCGAGCGCCGGCGAGGGCGCGCTCACCGTGCAGAACGGCGACCAGTACATCGTCGCGGTCGGCCCGGACACGGTCACGCTCCGCAAGTCGGTCGCCGGCGTCGCCCATCGAGAAGAAGTCTCCTGTGGAGCGCACCTGCAGGCGTCGCCCTGGTCCCGGCGGCCCAGGCGGTGGCGATCGGCGTCCTTCGCGACTCGGGCAGGACGATCGAGCAGCTCTGCCCGCGTCGCCCGTGATGCGCTGAGCGGACGCAGTGAAGTCGCGTTACACTCCGCGCCGAATGCGGCTCGATGCGGTCATCCGCGGCAAACGCGTCGTCACCCCGGTCGGCGAGCGCCCGCACGCCATCCACATCGCGGGCGGCGTCATCGTCGCCGTCACCGAGTACGACGACGTGCCGCTCGGCATGCCGGTCCTCGAGGCCGGGGATCTCTGCGTCCTGCCGGGCCTCGTCGACACGCACGTGCACATCAACGAGCCGGGGCGCACCGAGTGGGAGGGCTTCACCACCGCGACCTCCGCCGCGGCCGCCGGCGGAGTCACGACGCTCTGCGACATGCCGCTCAACAGCGTGCCGCCCACCACCACGCTCGAGGGCCTGCGCGCAAAGGTGCGCGCGCTCGAGGAGAAG
>JAYTBL010000322.1:0-4616 GCA_043736975.1 Polyangiaceae bacterium | reverse complement strand
TCGCCCGGCAGGACGTGGTCAGCGTGGAAGACCCGAGCCGTCATGTCGCGCTCGCGCCTTCAGCCGGGCTCGCTCAGCCACTCGTAGCGAACGTTGCGCCGCACCGCGCGGAAGCCCGCCTCGTGGATGCGGCCCTCGATCTTGTCGGCGTTGATCCCGAACGTCGTACCGGCGCTCGAGACCACGTTCTCCTCGAACATCACGCTGCCGAAGTCGTCGGCGCCGAAGCGCAGCGCGACCTGACCCACCGCCGGTCCCTGCGTGACCCACGACGCGCCCACGTGGTCGACGTTGTCGAGCATGAGGCGCGCCACCGCTTGCGTCCGCAGGTAGAGGTGCGTGCCGTTGTCCCCGGGCTCGAGGTGCGTGCCCTGCTCGAACTGGTAGTCCCAGCAGAAGAACGCGGTGAAGCCGCCGGTCTCGTCCTGCAGATCGCGGATCTTCACCAGGTGCTGGATGCGGTCGGCGGGCGTGTCGACGGTGCCGTACATCATGGTCGCGCTCGAGCGCAGGCCCATCTGGTGCGCGTCGCGCATCACGCCGAGCCACTCCTCGCTCGTACACTTGGTCTTCGCGATCTTGCGCCGGACGCGGTCGACCAGGATCTCGGCGCCGCCGCCGGGCACCGAGTCGAGCCCGGCCGCGTGTAGCCGCTCGAGCACCTGGCGCACGCTGAGGGTTTCCATGCGCGCGATGTGCAGGATCTCCTCGGGCGAGAGGGCGTGCAGCCCCAGGCGGTACTCCTTCTTCATCCAGCGGAAGAGATCCTCGTACCACCCGATGCGCAGCTCGGGGTTGAGCCCGCCCTGGAGGAGGATCTGCACGCCGCCGGCGTCGACCACCTCCTGGAGCTTCTGCCCCAGCACCTCGCGCGAGAGCACGTACCCCTCGGGGTGACCCACCGGCCGGTAGAACGCGCAGAAGCGGCAGCTGGTGGTGCAGACGTTGGTGTAGTTGACGTTGCGATCGACGATGTACGTGACGACGCCGTCGGGATGCTTGCGCCGGCGCACGGCGTCGGCCGCGAGCCCGAGCTCGAAGAGCGAGCCCTCGCGCAGGAGGCGCTCGCCCTCGGCGGCGGAGAGGCGCTCGCCCTCGGCGGCGCGCGAGAGCAGAGTATCGAGCGAGGCGCGCGGCGGGGCGGGTTTGTTCGGCTCATCGAAGCGCGCGCTGGTGCGCGGCAGGAGGCCGGCCGAGGCCGCCTCGCTCCAGAACCGTTCGAGGCCCTTCAGCTCCTCGTCCCCGAGGTCGTAGCGGATCGACTCGGTGAGGTAGGAGCGCAGCGAGGCCTCGTCGAGCCCCGAGCGCGCGCTATGCTCGGCCGCGATGGCGTCGACGCGCGCCAGGCCCTTCTGCTTGGCGACGCGGAACATGTCCTCCTGCTCGGCGTCGACGGCGCCGGCGCGCGCGAACCACGCCGCGAAGACGAACGGGAGCCCGGTCCACGCGAACCAGTCCTCCGCGAGATCGAGGCGGTGCACGAAGCGCGACTCGACGTCGAGCGCGGCGTCGCCGATCACCAGCGCGCCGGTGCGCTCCTTCACCGACGCCACCGCGGTCGCGGGATCGGCGCCGAAGAGGCGCGGCGTGAGCTTGCGCCGCGTGAGGAGGAGGCGCGCGAGCACCACGCTGGTGCGCGACGAGAGGTCGAGCGCGATCGACTCGAGCTCGTGGATCGGACGCTCGGCGACGATCGCCACGCTCCGCACCTTCCCGCGCGCGCCCACCGCCATGTTGCGGAGCAGGCGCAGATCACCGATGGTCGCGGCGGCCGCGACCGGCAGGAGCCCGACGTCGGCCTCGTTCTCGGCGAGCGAGCGCGCCAGCTCCGAGGGCCGCGCGAGGCCGAGATCGAGCCGAGGATCGTCCTTGAGCGACTCCCACAGCGGCCGCGCGTTCAGGTACGCGACCCCCAGCGCGCGCAGCTTGCCGCCGCTGGCGATCACGACGGCACCTGCTTGCCCTGCACCACCGGCAGGCGCGGACGAACGCGCTCGCGCGGCTTCAGCGCCGCCTCCGGCACCTCGGCGCGCGCGTGCTCGCGCACCACGTTGTAGAGCGTATCGCGCTCGACGGGGATGCGCCCCGCCTCGCGGATGAGGCGCACCAGCTCGTCGTACCCCAGCGCGCCCGGCGAGCGCGTACCCGCGGCCTTGTAGATCGTCTCGTGGACGATGGTGCCGTCGATGTCGTCGGCGCCGAAGCGCAGCGCGATCTGCGCGACGTCGGGGGTGAGGCTCACCCAGTAGGCCTTGATGTGATCGACGTTGTCGATCACGAGGCGGCTGATGGCGATGGTGCGGAGATCATCGACCGCGGTGGGCGCGGGCAGGTTCTTCATGCCGTTGCCGTCGGGGTGGAACGCCAGCGGAATGAACGCCTGGAGGCCCTTGGTCTCGTCCTGGAGATCGCGGACCCGCAGCATGTGATCGACGCGGTGGGCGAACGTCTCGATGTGCCCGTAGAGCATCGTCATGTTGGTGCGCATGCCCATGCGGTGCGCGACGCGGTGGACCTCGAGGTACTCGTCGGCGGTGGCCTTGTCGTGGCTGATCTTGCGGCGCACGCCCTCGTCGAAGATCTCCGCGCCCCCGCCGGGCAGGCTGTCGAGCCCCGCGGCGCGCAGCTTCTCGAGCACCACCTCGTAGGTCATGCCGTAGTGCCGCGCGAAGAAGTGGATCTCCACCGCGGTGAAGCACTTGAGGTGCACCTTGGGGTCGATGCGCTTGAAGCCGCTGAGCAGCTCCTCGTAGTACGAGAACGGCAGGCCCGGATGGAGGCCGTTGACCACGTGCACCTCGGTGGGCGGCCCGCCGGGATCGCCCATGCGGCTCTCCAGCTCGTGCCACGCCTCGTCGAGCGTCATCGTGTGTGCGCCCGGCATGTGCTCCTCGAGCTTCGCGAAAGAACAGAAGAGGCACGACGCGACGCACACGTTGGTGACCTCGATCCGCATGTTGCGATTGAAGTACGTGCGGTCGCCGTGGCGCCGCTCGCGCGACTCGTTCGCGAGCTGGCCGATGGCGAGCAGATCGGGCTCGAGGAAGAGCGCGAGGCCGTCGTCGTAGGTGAGGCGCTCGCCGGCCTGCAGCTTCGCGCGGATGGCCTGGAGCGTCGGCGAGTCAGACATTGGAGGCGACCTCATTGATTTCTCGTACCGAGTCGCGGGCGCGCGGCGCATCGTCGTCGTCGACGAACACCGGCAGCCGGCCCGCATGCGTGATCAGCGCGGCGATCTCGCGCTTCTTGATGGAGCGGAGCTCCACCAGGCCCTGGCCCTTCACCTTCCTGGTCTCGTCCTCGTAGATGGGGAGGCCGCTCTTGCGGGTGATGGGGCCGCGCAGATCGCTGGCGCCGAAGCCGAGCGCGACCTGCGCCAGCTCCATGCCGCGTTGCGACCAGTCGACGCCGATGCGCACGCCTGCTCCGCCGCTGCTGCCGTTGCCGCCTGTGATACGTGCGACGGCGACGGCGCGCAGAAAATCGAGCTCGGAGGTGGTGGTGGTCTCGACCCACGTGGTCTCGGCTTCGCCGACGAGGGGATCGCGCTCGTGGATGCGCACGCCGTCGCCGACGTCGTTGCTCCGGACCATGTCGGCGACGGCGCCGAGCACGAGGAGGTCGGCGGTGGCCCAGGTATCGCGAGTCGCGCGCACCGTCTCGAGATCGCCGGCGCGGCGCGCGGTGAGCACGGGGAGGAGCCCGGCCTTCGCGATGGCTTCCTCGATGAAGCGGCTCACGTGTCGCCCCAGCGCTTCAGCATGTCGTGCTCGAAGCCGAGCTGATCGAGCGTGCGGCCGACGACCGTGTCGACAGCCTGCTCCAGCGTCTTCGTCTTGCCGTAGAACGACGGCATCGCGGGCTGGATGATCACGCCGGCACGTGCGAGCGCGGTGAGGTTCTCGAGATGAATCACGCTCAACGGCATCTCGCGCGGCACGACCACGAGCGTGCGTCGCTCCTTGATCATGACGTCTGCAGCGCGCGTGAGGAGCGTGTCGGAGATGCCATGAGCGATGCGTGCCACCGTGCTCATCGAGCACGGCACGATGGCCATCGCCTGCCAGCCCGCGCTCCCGCTGGCGAAGGGCGCCTTGTAGTCGCGCATGCCCCAGATGGGGAAGCGGCCGCCGATGGCCTCGCGGATGTCGCCGCCGCACTCGAGCGCCCAGACCTCCGGCGCGGTGGAGGAGAGGCAGACGGCGACCTCGATGTCCCCGTGGCTCTTCGTGCGTGCCTCGAGGAAGTCGAGGAGACGCTTTGCGTAGGGAGCGCCGCTCGCACCGGTGATCCCGATGACGATCTTCCGCTTGCTCATGACCTCGCCTCTCCGTTCGCGTGTCCGTGTCCGTGCCCGTTCGCTGCCGCTCTGCCGGTCGCAGTTGCGGTCCCGCTCACGATCGCCGCAACGCCCATGGTGAGGTTCGTCGCGTTCACCTCGGCGAAGCCCTCTTCGCGCAGGATCGCCTCGTACTGCTCGCGGGTGACGAACCCTTCCATGCTCTCGGCGAGGTACGCGTAGGCGTCGCGATCACGCGCCACCACCGCACCAAGCACCGGCAGCGCGCTCTTCAGCGCTGCGCTGTGCAGCGCGCGGGTGCGCAGCAGCTTCGGTG
>JAYTBL010000321.1:0-1730 GCA_043736975.1 Polyangiaceae bacterium | reverse complement strand
ATGCCCGTTCGCGATGAGCGTCATCTCGGTCGCGAGGCCGTTGCCGGTGCGCGCGAGGTGATCGCCGACCGCGCCGTTGAGCACGGCGACCGCGAGCTCGAGCTTCTTTCCCATCGCCGCGCTTCACTTTGCCATGATTCGGACGCGCGTGCCGCTGGCTCGCGCAGGCTGCTACCGTGGGGCGGTGCGTCGTCCCGCGCTCTCCCTGCTGCTGCTCGTCTTGCTCGTCTTGCTCGTCTTGCTCGGCGCGGCGCCCCTCGCCTGCCTCCGCGCGGCGGAGAAGGCGGCGCCGGTCCCGAGCGCCGCGCCCGGCACCAGCGCAGCAACGACGGCCGACCCGCCAGGCACTTACCTGGGGCGTACGCTGGCGACGCCCATGAGCTACCGCGGCGCGGACTGGCTCGAGCGCGAGGACCGCGAGGCCACCGAGCGACCGGAGCACGTGCTCGACGTGCTCGGTCTCCGTGACGGCTGGACGGTCGCCGACGTCGGCGCGGGCTCGGGGTACTTCACGGTGCGGATGGCGAGGCGGGTCGCGCCCCACGGCCGCGTGCTCGCGACCGATCTCCAGCCCGAGATGCTCGCGCTGCTCGGCGACAAGCTGAAGGCGGCGAAGGTCACGAACGTCGTCCCGCTCCTCGCCACCGAGAGCGACGCGAAGCTACCGCGAGGGCAGCTCGACCTGGTGCTGATGGTGGACGTCTATCACGAGCTCCCGAAGCCGGCCGAGACGCTCGCGCAGATCCGCGCGGCGCTGCGCGCCGACGGTCGCCTCGCGCTGGTGGAGTACCGCGCGGAGGATCCGAAGGTGCAGATCAAGGAGGAGCACAAGATGACGCTCCCGCAGATCCGGAAGGAGCTCGGCGCCAACGGCTTCGTCTTCAAGGCGAGCGACGAGTCGCTGCCCGAGCAGCGCATCGTCACGTTCGGCGTTGCTCGGTAGTGGGCCGAGCCGCCATGGCATCAGCCCGAGCGCTACACGCACGTCCGATTCCCCAGCTTCTGCCTACCGGAGCGCGCCGAGCTCACTCCAGGATCTGGAAGCTCGCGCGGTACACGAGCATCACCCACAGCGGGGCGCGGAGAACGTGAAAGCCGAACTCGTCGTCGCTGGCGGGGCGGGCCAGCACGCTCAGGCTGAGCAGGTCGTCGCGACGCTTCAGGCCGGGGCGGACCGCGTAGATGAAGCCGGCCGCGAGCTCGCCGCGCCGGCCGTCGCCGCGGGGCATATCCATGTAGCGGGCCATCGGGCCGAGCGCGCCGAACGAGGCGCTGCGGATGAAGAGGACCACGTCCCCTCGGTACAGCAGGCCGCCATCGTGCACGTTGGTGTGGAACCAGTCGTACGTGTTCGCAGGCGAGCCCTCGTAGCGGACCGCGTGATTGGTGACGAGCCAGAGCCGGTCGAGCGGGACGACCAGGCGGGCGCGCGCCTCGCCGTAGCCCCAGGCATCGGCGCCGAAGGTCTTGGTACCGTCGTCGTCGCGACGGGAATCCCTCGTTACCTCCGTCCCGGGCGCACCCGGGTACGAGCGCCAGACGTTACGGTAGCCGACGCTCCCGCCGAGCGTGAGGAAGAGGTAGCGAACGTCGACGTGGGCGGCCGCCTCGGAGTATCCGATCGAGGCGAGCGCGCTCGCGCGCGCCGACAGCGATCCGAAGGTCTCGTCCTCGATCGGCAGCCTGAGCTCCAGCGATCCCTGTGCGCCGAGCGTGAACGCGTCGCCGTG
>JAYTBL010000320.1:0-4619 GCA_043736975.1 Polyangiaceae bacterium | reverse complement strand
CGGTGGTCCGCGGCTCGTGCGAGCGGGTGGAGAGCCACAGGAGCCCGCCGCCCACCGACACCGCGCCGACGCCGGTGATCACGATCCCGATGGTCTGGAGATCGTCTGCGCCGCGCACGCTGGAGGCGGAGCTGGCGACGGCGATGCACAGCAAGCCGAGGATCGCGACGGCGCCGCCCGTACCCATCATCACGATGCCCCCCACCAGCGGGCCCACCGACGCCGGCTTGATCTCGACATCCATCTCCGGGCCCACGTCGCCGGGGACCGTGAAGCTGTGCGGCTCGTCGTCGTGGCCGCCGATGGTCATGCGCAGCTCGGCGCCGACCGGCGAGTCGATGGTGCACGGTACGTCGCAGACGACGGCCCAGGAGTCGTCGCGCCGCTGCGCGTAGACCTGCGCGTGCTGGCGGTCGCGGTAGGTGCGGAAATGCAGCCGTACCACCCCGGCCGGCGCGGCCACCGGCGCCGGGACGACCTGCACCGCTGCGGGGGTCTCCTGCGCGGAGGCTCGCCCCGCACTGAGCGTGAGGGCGACGCTCGCGAGGACGAGGGCACTGGCGAGGGCTCGCTTCATCGGGTCTCCGTTCCGTGGGTGATCGCACGCCGGACGTCCGCGAGCGGCGCCTGGTCGTCGAAGCGTACGTGACCGTTCGCCGTCGCGACACCCAGCGATGCGAGGAGGGCCTTCAGGTCGACGGGATGCGGCGCGGCGCCCATCGCGGCGTGCAGCTCGGTGAGGACCGGGACCCCGACCGCCTGATCGCCGGTCCGGAGCACCTCGGCCAGCGGCCAGCGCACCGCGTTGGTGCCGCCGGCGTCGATCACGCCGCGCAGCGCGTGCTCGAGGCCGAGCCGGTTGTTCGTGCGCTTGTGGATCGCGACGTCGGCGAGGAACCAGAAGAGCGCACCTCCCCAGTAGGTCCGGCCCCAGGTGTGCGTGTGATCGAGCCCCTGATCGCCCGGCGCGGGCAGGCCGTTGGGCAGGCCGTTGGCGAGCCCGGCCCACGCCTCCTCGGCCGTGAGCAGCCCGGCGCGCACGCGCGCGAACGGCTCGACGTAGGTGGCGATGCCCTCCTCCGCCCAGTCCTGGTCGCGCGCGACCGAGGGGAACGTGAGGTGGACCATCTCGTGAACGAGCACCCAGTCGTCGCGGTACGCCTTGGCCGTCGCCTTCTCGCCGACGCGCACGAACACCGTGCCGCCGCCGCCCGAGAGCGTGCGCCCGCTGCCCACCCAGCGGCCGCGCGCGATCGCCACCAGCACGAGCGCGCCGGGCATGGGGAAGCGGCCGTAGTAGCTGGAGACCGCGCGGCCGGCGTCGCTCGTCCATCTGGCGAGGTCGTCCTCGCTCATGAGCGAGGTCCCGGGGCTGATGGCGAGCTGCACCGCGCCGCCGGTCACGGGGACGGAGCGAACGCGCAGCGCGCCGAACGCGCTGTAGGGCGCGGTCCAGAGGTCGTCGAGCGCGATGTCCCACGCGTCGGGCGCGTCCTTCGCGTGGAAGATGCCGGTGACGAACCTCGAGCCCGGCGACGTGGTC
This sequence comes from Polyangiaceae bacterium, assembly GCA_043736975.1. Classification (GTDB taxonomy): domain Bacteria; phylum Myxococcota_A; class Polyangia; order Polyangiales; family Polyangiaceae; genus Labilithrix. The sequence goes on along the minus strand of JAYTBL010000320.1, from coordinate 3,076 downwards.
ACGCGGAAGCGCAGGCGCTGATCGTGCGTCGCGGCTGCCGCGGGCGCGAGCAGCCACGTCGAGGGCGGGGCCTCGACGAGCTCGCTCTCCTCGGATGCGGTGTCGAGGTCGTCGATCTTCTGCGAGGCCTCGCGGAGCGCGTAGCGATAGCGCAGGCGGCACGGCGCGTTCGCGCAGGGCGCGGCTTCGAAGTGCCCGCCGCGGCGCTCCACCGCCACCCAGGGCGCGCCGTCGCGATCGGCAGCTGCCTCGATGTCGCGGGCGAACGGCTCGGCGCCGCGCTCGAGCGCGAGCATCGAGCCCGCGGACGCGGCGAGGCGGGCCTCGACCTGCACCACGCCCGTCGCCTGGTCCCAGGTCGCGGCGTACTCGCCGATGAGGGCGCCTGGCGCGGGAGGCCGCGCGAGGACCTCCGCGCCGGCAGGCGCCGCTGGGCGCACCGCGCCGGCGGGACGAGGCGCCTGCGTCCCGCACGAGAACGAGCCGAGCCCGAGCAGCGAGATCGCGAGCGCGACTCCGCGCATCGTGCTGCCGCTCAGATGCCGTGCTTCTCGAGCAGCTTGCCGAGGCGGGGCGCAGCCTGCTCGACGTTCTTCTTCGCGGAGCCACGCAGCTTGTCGTACGCCGCCTTCGCCGCGCCGCTCTTCGCGCGCTCCGCCTTCGCGTCGGTGATCGCGAGCAGCGCGTCCGCGACGCGGCCGGCGTTCGACGAGAAGAAGTCGGCGACGTTCTTGTTCTGGGACTTCGCGTCGGCGTAGATCGGGTCGAGCGCCTTGGCGAACTCGGGAAGCAGGTCGTCGACCGCCTTCTCGACGAAGCCCGGCTTGATGCCCTTGACCGTGCCGTAGCCGGCCTTGATGACGAGGCCGGAGATCCCGCTCTTGTCCTTGACCTCCGAGTCGATGAGCTCGCAGCAGTCCTTGACGATCAGAGGCTTCTTGGCGGCATCACTGAGGGCATCGGCCAGAGACATCGTGCAGTCCTCGCTGGGTGTATCGGCGGGTTTGGAAAATCTGAGCCTTTGGGCGAGTAGCACACGCGGCCGCGAAAAGGGCCTCTCGGAGACCTGACGCGGCGCGGCAATCGGAACAATCCATGAGTGAATCGTCATTCAGTCGCTTGGCCGAGCCCCCCGCGGAGGCATCATGGAAGCCGTGACCCTGGGCACCATCGTCCGCGCGCCATCCATCATCCGCACCGAGGTGCGCCCCGACGGCGTGAGCGTCCTCACGCTCGACGACCCAAGCGAGACCCACAACACCATCACGCCCCAGCTCGGCGCCGAGCTCGCGGCCGCGCTCGACGCCGCCGATCACGACGGCCGCGTGAAGGCGGTGGTCCTGCGCAGCGGCAAGCCGGCATCGTTCCTGGTCGGCGCGAACCTCGACTACCTGCGCACGCTCCGCTTCGCGAAGGACGCGGAGGTGGCGGCGCTCGAGGTGAGCAAGCGCTTCGGGCGCCTCGGGCAGTCGCGTAAGCCGGTGGTGGCCTGCGTTCACGGCGCGGCGCTCGGCGGCGGCTTCGAGCTCTCGCTCGCGTGCACGGCGACGGTCGCGACGGGCGATCGCACCACGCTCCTCGGGCTCCCCGAGGTGAAGCTCGGCCTCATGCCCGCCGCGAACGGCCTGCTCCGCGTCGCGCAGCGCGCGGGCCTCGCGGTGGCGATCGATCTGGGCCTCACCGGCCGCAGCGTGGGCGCCGAGGAGGCGCTGGCCCGCGGCTTCATCGATGAGGTGGTGCCGCCCGCCGAGGCCCTCGCCGCCGCGTGCCGCCTCGCGCTCCAGCTCGCCCGGCGCCCCGATCTGCGGCGCGCCCTGCCGCGTCGTCGCGCCTGGCTCCGGCACCGCGGCTCGTCCGTCGCCCGCGCGCGCGAGGCCGCGCCCCGCCTGCTCCTCGAGAAGAACCCGATCGGGCGCGCCGTGCTCTTCCGGCGGGCCCGCGCAGCCGCGGAGCAGGAGACGCGCGGCCACTACCCCGCCGCGCGGCGCATGCTCGACGTCCTCGATCGCCTCGGGGGACGCGGCTTCCGATCGGCGGCCAAGCTCGAGGCGAAGCTGTTCGGCGAGCTGGTGGTGAGCGAGACGTCGCACCGCCTCGTGGAGCTGTTCTTCGCCACCACTGCCGCGAAGAAGGATCCCGGCGTCGAGCAGGACGAGCGGGCGCGCGCGCAGCCCCGCCCGGTCACCAAGGTCGCGGTGGTCGGGTCGGGCCTCATGGGCGCGGGCATCGCGTACGCGAGCGTGCAGGCGGGCTTCGACGTACGCCTCACCGACACCGAGGCGAGCGCGGTCGAGCGCGGCCTCGCCTACGTGAAGGACGTGGTCATCGAGCGCGAGCGGCGCGGCAAGATCACCAGCGCCGAGCGCACCGCGACGGTGGCGCGACTCGAAGGCGGGCGCGACTACGAGGGCATCGAGGATGCCGATCTCGTCATCGAGGCGGTGTTCGAGGATCTCGATCGCAAGCACGCGGTCCTGCGAGACCTCGAGGCGCGCGTGAAGCCCACCTGCGTCATCGCGTCGAACACGTCCGCCCTGCGGATCGCGCGCATCGCCGAGGCGGCGGCGCGTCCCGAGCGCGTGCTCGGCATGCACTACTTCGGTCCCGTGCACCGCGTGCCGTTGCTGGAGGTGGTGCGCGCGGCGCGGACCGACCCCGCGGCCATCGCGACGGCGGTCGCGGTGGGGCGGCGCCAGGGCAAGAACGTGATCGTGGTGCGCGACGGCACCGGCTTCTACACGACGCGCATCCTCGCCCCGTTCCTGAACGAGGCCGCGATCATGCTCACCGAGGGCGTCTCGATCCCGACCATCGACGAGGCGCTCGTCGACTGGGGCTTCCCCGCAGGGCCGCTCCACATGCTCGACGAGATGGGCATCGATCTCGCGGCGCACATCGCGAGCACGCTGGAGGCCGCGTATGGCGCGCGATTGGGGGCGCCGCAGGTCCTGGCCGCGCTCCGCATGGACGACCGCAAGGGCCGGAAGAACGGCCGCGGCTTCTACCTGTATGCCCGTGGCCCGAAGGCGGGGCGCCGGGTCGACGACACCGTCTACCAGGCCTTCCCCATCCGTCC
>JAYTBL010000319.1:0-4621 GCA_043736975.1 Polyangiaceae bacterium | reverse complement strand
CCCGCGGCACGGCACCGAAGAAGCGAAAGGATTCGACGTGACCGCGCAAGAAGCTCGGCATTGCGGCGCGTAGCGAGAATCGCAAGAAGCGAAATCGGCTGTACGAGAGCACCATCACGAAGGCCCACAGATCGCGCTGGGCGCGGCCCACCGTGAGCTTGCCAAAATGCGCCCAGTCGACCTGCGCTTCCTGACCCGCAAGCACCGAGCGGCGGAGGAAAGCCTCGGCGGGACGGCGTGGCCGTAGCCGGCTGATGACGGCGCGAAACCCGCTCCTCGAGCCCGCATACCCGCGCTCCCTCACCATCGCCCAGAGACGGCTCGCGCGCAGCCTCGGGTGTTTCGCGAGCGTCGCCGCGATGAACGGCACGTACGCGTCCACGAGGCGTGGGCGCGCCGACTGCTTGGTCACGGGCAAGCCGCTCTGCGCGAGAACGCGCTCGATCGTGTCGTGGTGGCGCCCGAGCTCGGCGGCGATGGTGCCCACCGGCCACTGCTCGGCGTGGTGGAGGCGGAGGATCTTCGCGCTCTCCTCCTCGGTGACTGCGCGGTGACGCCCGATCAGCACGTGACCTCACGGCGCTCGCGGGGGCCGCGGAGCTCGCGGACGCCGGCGACGTCTCTCGGGGCTGCGTTCGCTCGGTTGTACGCGACCGGACAGGACGCGTCGGCAACGGGCACATCGATGCGCGTCGACGGGCGGTTTGATGCTGGGAATGGCTGACTCATGGCGCGATGGTTCCTCGGAAGGTGCCGCTTCCGTGATGGAGGCCGGCAGCACCGAGGTCGTCGACGAGCTCGATTCTTCCGTCGAGATCGCATCCGTTACACTCGCCTTCCGGCGCGCACGAAGGCTCGCCTGACGTCGGCGCCCGGAGGCGCGCCCGAGCGGAGAGCGCCCGTACGCGCGGTTGGCCTTGCGGTGCTTCAGCAGCCGCCGTGACCTCGCGCAAGGAGCGCACTTCGCTGCCAGCGAGGCGCACCCGACGCCGAACACCGCCCGAATCGACCATCCACCCGCGAGCCGCCCTCTCAAGGAAGGCTGGACGCCGGGGGCGTTCGACGGCACCGTGATCCACGGCGGGCGTGTGGTTCAAGATGCGCTCGCCACGAAGGCTCGGGTGGCTAGACCCGAGCCTTTACCTACTTCAATCGGCGCACTCTACGTCGTCACCGCCCTTGATGGCGATGACGATGCGGGAGGATCAAGTTCCAAGGAGCTCGTCGGAATCCCGCGGAACCAAGCGCGCGCCGACACCAGTGCCCGTGCGCTCGTAGAATGGCTTGGTTCCTGCCTCGTGGTCCGTCGTATCAACGACGTCCACGATCTCCGGTGCCACCTTGCGCACCATCACTTCAAAGCCCTGTCGAAGCGTGATCTGAGAGGCGGCGCAACCCTGGCAGCCACCGCTCATCGCGATGAAGAGGTTCCCGTCGCGAACGTCCACGATCGAGATCTTTCCACCGTGGCCGGCGATCGAGCGATTGACCTCTCGGTCGAGGAGCTCTTGAACGAGTGCCCGAACGTCTTCATCGGTTCTCTGGCCAGCTGCGGTTGCGTTGCGAGGTGCCTCGAAGATGGCTGGCACGCCCGTGAGCAACTGAGTCCGGATGGCCGCCCCGATCGCCCCCTTCAGGTCCGACCATGAGGCGCTCGGCTCCTTGCCGATCGTGACGACATTTTCGGCTACGAGCACATGCGCTACGCCGGCCAACGCGAACAGCCGCTCGACGAGAGGCGACCCCGCGGCCCGCTCCTTGTTGTCGAAGAAGAAGGGGCCGCCGCGATGCACCGGCCGGCTGACCCTGAACTTGCACGTGTCGGGATCCGCGAGCGAGCGCTCGGCGCGGATGCCGATCGCCGCATCGACCGGCAGCACCTCAGACATCTTCGCCGACCAGACGTGCGCCGCGTTCAGCAACGGCCCGCAGATGCTCGAACGAATAGATCCCGGTGCTGTGGCCGTCGCTCCAGTTGATCGAGACAGCGTAGTTGCCGACGCTCGCGATCGTGCGGGGGACCACATCGGGTCTTATGCTCTTGGGATCGAGGAGCGGGCGTCCGCTCATCTCTTCGATGCAGAGCGCGCATCGACACGCGAGGCGAAGGTCCCGAACGTCGAAGTCGTCCTTGTGGCCGTCCTCCCAGAGCACAGACAGCGTGCGCGCGTCGCGCCGACAGAAGCCGATGGCGGTCGTTCGAGAGCCCGCTGGACGGACGGCGCTCTCCACCCAGGCGGGCGCCCCCTCGTTCGTGTCCCACGTCCACGCGAATGGCTTGACCGCCGATCCGGAAGTCGCCTCGAGCCGCTCGGCAAGCTCGGTAGCGATGGCCAGGTAGGCATTCGCCACCACAGAGTTGGGCTTGTCGATGACAATCGGACGGCCCTCGTCCCCGCAGGTGACGACGTCCGGTTCGAGGGGGATCGAGCCGAGAAAAGGCACGCCCAGCTCGAGGCTCATTCGCTCGCCACCTCCCCGACGGAAGACGTCTGTGTCCTTTCCGCAGTGCGGGCAGGTGAACGTGCTCATGTTCTCGACGATGCCGAGGATGGGGACGTGGACCGTCTCGAACATCCGCAGGCCGCGACGCGCAATCTTGAGGCTCACGTCCTGCGGCGTCGTGACGATGATCGCGCCGGAGAGCGGAAAACTCTGCGCCAGCGTCAACTGCGTGTCGCCGGTCCCGGGCGGGAGATCGACAACCAAGTAGTCCAGGGTTCCCCAATCTACGGATTCGATGAACGCGCGCAGGTACTTGGTCACCATCGGTCCGCGCATGATGGCGGGATTGTCGTCCCCAGTGAGCATGCCCATCGACATCGCTTTGAGGCCATGTCGACTCGCGGGCACGATGTTGCCGTCCTCGAGCCTCCTGGGTGGCTGACCTGTGGGAAGGCCGAGCATGCCCGGGATGCTCGGCCCGAGGATATCGGCGTCCACAAGGCCAATCCGGCCACGCGCCGACAACTGGAGAGCGAGCGCGAGATTCACGCTGACCGTGGACTTTCCGACGCCCCCTTTCCCACTTCCGACGGCGACGATGTGCCGGATCCCCGGCAACTTCTCGCGGCTGGCCGATGCGGCCGATGCGGCGGAGGATGAGCCGGGCCCGTGCACGTGGGCACGTGTCTTCGGATCGTCGACGGCAGCCATCACCGTTCTCCTACCGCTTGCGCGTGTCTCGAAGCGACGAGGGGCGCTTGCGTTCCCTCCACCACGTCGTCCGGCTGTGAGACCCCGTCGAGAAACACGATGAGGTTCTGGGTCTCGGTGGACTTGCGCAGACGCTTCAGTGCACCGACCTCGATCTGGCGAATGCGCTCGCGCGTGAGTCCGAACTCTTGACCTAGATCCGCGAGCGTGTGGTCGCGGTCTGCGCCTATCCCGAAACGGCGGCGAAGCACCTTCGCCTCGCGCGCGTCCAATCGGAGTAGCGCGCTCTCCAGGCCATCTGCGAGCGCCCGATGCGTGACGGCATCAAGAGCCTGCAGCGCCGTGTCGTCTGCCAGGACATCTTCCAGGGTAGCGTCTCCGTTCTTGATCGTGGACTGCATCGACACGGTGTCCCCTCCACACGAGAGGAGTCTCGAGACGTTCGCGGCTCTCATCCCCGTCCTTTGCGCGAGGTGCTCAACGGACGGAACAGCGCCGCACTCGTCGAGCTCCGCCACCATTCGGCGAAGCCGAAGGGCCCTCTCTGGCAGACGAATGGTGCGACCCTGGTTGACGATCGCAGCGTTGATGCACGCACGGACCCACCACTGCGCGTAGCTTGCGAACCTGCATCCCTGCCGCCGATCGAACTTCTCCGCCGCCCTGAGCAGCCCGATGTTGCCCTCCTGGATGAGATCGATGGCGTCGATGCGTCGGCGGGCGTACTTATTCTTCACCAGGAAAGGTACGAGTCGGAGATTCTTGGTGACGAGGTTGTTTCTCGCCAGTGTCAACCGGTGCGAGGCGGTCTGAACGGCAGCCCACCACTGCTTCAGCTGCTCGACGGGCAGACCCGCCTGCTCCTCGAGTCGACGAAGTTCTTCGCGACGTCCACGTGGCTCACTGCCGAGCTCCTCTGCCGCTCCGACCAGTGTTCCCAGTGCGCTCTGCATTCGCCGTACGTAAGCCGCGGAGAAGCGCGTTTCGACGACCGCAACGGCCATCTTCTCCCAGAGGGCCTCGAGCTCCTTCCATGGCCGTGTCGCACGTATGTTGGACGGGCGCAGGCCCGAGAGGAGCTCGCGTCGACAGCGGTCGCACTGGGCATCCAGCGTCGCGAGCTCGGTCAACGTGCCACGAAGTCGCGCGCGCGTTTGCCGTTGGGCGGCCCTGTCTTTCAGTACCGCACCGACGACGATGTCCGAGGGCGATAGCTTTCCCTGCTCCAGCATGCGCGCGCTGTCGGAGAGCTGTCGGACCACCGCTGCCGATCGGAGGAGGACGCCGACGAGCTCGTGCTCCGCTTCTTCGATCCTGATGGCGAGCGTGATTTCCTCCTCGGCGCTCGGAACCACGAAACCGGTTGCGCTCTTCAGGTACGCGTCCAGCGGATTGGCGTTCGTCGCCGTGTCGCTCCGTGGGGGCCTGGAGCTCTGCGGGGTTCGCACCTTTGCCGGCGAGCGAG
>JAYTBL010000318.1:0-1734 GCA_043736975.1 Polyangiaceae bacterium | reverse complement strand
CCACCGGGGCAGCGCTCGCCGACGACCACGATGAACAGGAGCGGGAAGAGGCGCTCGACGCGGAGATCGGCGTGAGCGGCGGAAGCATGGGCGCCGCTAAGCCCGGCGCCCCCAAGGCGGTGCGCGGCACGTACTCCGCCGCCGCCGCCGGCGCTGGCGGCGGGACCGAGATCGATGCCGCGCCCGACGCAGGGCCAATGCCGAAGGCCGACTGAGCCTGTAGACTCGCTCGGCAGCATGACCCTGAGCACCGACATCGCGCAGGCGATCCTCGACGGCTTCGACCACCACTACCGCATCTTTCGCGAGACCAGCCGCCTCGCCAAGGAGCGGTTCGAGCGCGCGGAGTGGCTCGCGGTGGTCGACGCGCAGCGCGAACGCATCGGGATGTACGACGTGCGCGTCGCCGAGGCGGTGGACGCCATCACGGCACGCTTCCCCGACGCCAGCCGCGAGGAGACGCTGTGGCGGCGCATCAAGGTCGAGTTCATCGGCCTGCTCTACGAGGCCGGTCACAAGCAGCCCGAGTGCGCGGAGACCTTCTTCAACTCCGTCGCCTGGCGCCTCCTCGATCGGCGCTTCTACTCGAACGCGTTCATGTTCGGTCGGCCCGCGATGTCGACCGAGCACCTCGACGGCGACGAGCGGGCCTACCGCGTCTACTACCCCGAGACCGATGACCTGACCGGCGCGTTCCGGGACATCCTCGCGAGCTTCGGGCTGCGCAACGCCTTCCAGGACCTGGAGCGCGATCTGGCGTACGTGGGACGCGCCATCCGCGAGCGCTTCCCCGACGGCTGGGACCGCCACTGGAACTTCCAGATCCAGATGCTCTCTTCGCTGTTCTACCGGAACAAGGCGGCCTACGCGATCGGCCGCGTCATCAACGGCTCGAACACCTCTCCGGTCGTCGTTCCGCTCCTCCAGGACCACGAGGGCCGCCTGCTGGTCGACACCATCCTGCTCGACGACCTCCCCGTGGGCCGCGTCCTCAGCCTCGGCCGTTCGTACATGATGGTCGACATGGAGGTACCCTCGGCGTACGTCGAGTTCCTCGCGTCGGTCGCGCCCAACAAGCCGAAGCAGGAGCTCTACACGCTGGTGGGGCTACAGAAGCAGGGCAAGACGCTCTTCTTCCGCGATCTGCAGCAGCATCTCCGGCACTCCACCGATACCTTCGTGCTCGCGCCCGGCACCAAGGGCATGGTCATGGTGGTCTTCACGCTGCCGTCCTACCCCTACGTCTTCAAGGTGATCCGCGACGCCTTCGAGCCGCCCAAGGACAGCGACCGCGCGACCGTCGAGGCGAAGTACCGCTTCGTGAAGCAGCACGATCGCGTGGGGCGCATGGCCGACACGCTGGAGTTCGCGCACGTCGCGTTCCCCACCGACCGCCTCGACGCCGAGCTGCTGGAAGAGCTGAAGAAGCTCGTGCCCTCGCAGCTCGAGATCGTGGAGGGCGGACGCGAGGGTTCCGGCCAGGTGGTGATCCAGCACCTCTACATCGAGCGCCGCCTGGTGCCGCTCAACCTGTTCCTCATGAGTGCCGACGAGGAGCGCACGAAGGAGGCAATCGTCGAATACGGGAATGCCATTCGCGAGCTGGCGGGCGCGAACATCTTTCCCGGCGATCTTCTGCTCAAGAATTTCGGGGTCACGCGCTACGGGCGCGTGGTCTTCTACGACTACGACGAGATCTGCCCCCTCACCGACTGCCGCTTTCGCACCATGCCG
>JAYTBL010000317.1:0-4630 GCA_043736975.1 Polyangiaceae bacterium | reverse complement strand
GCCTGAGCGACGCGCTGCACGAGCGGCTCGTGATGCGGTTCGTGGACTCGAAGAAGGGCGCGGCCAAGGTGCAGGCGCGGACGCGTCCCAGCCGCGCCGCGGCGGCGGGCGGCGGCGGCGACGGGCTCGAGCCGCCGGTCGTGGCGCCGGATCATCCGTTCGCGAAGCTGGCGGCGCTGCGGGTCGCGGTGGCGCCGCGCGCGGCGTCGGCGCGCGCCGTACCGGGATCGGCGGTGTGGGTCGAGGACGTGGCGGCGTGCCCGCACGGTGATCTGCGGCTCGAGGCGAGCGGGCGCATCCTCCACGTGCCTTCGGATCGGGCGATCGCCGAGATCGTGCGCGGCCCCTCGATCGCGCGGCCCGACGCGCGCGTGGCGCTGGCCGACGACGTGGGCGCGGGCGGGCAGCGGCGCCTGCAGCGGCGGGCGCTGGCGTTCGCGCGCGACGCCGTCGACGAGCTGCTGGGCGGGCTGCGCGACGTGGCGGCGGCGAGCACCGAGTCGAGCACCTCGGTGGTGGCCTCGGCCGCGATGCGAGGGCTCGTGCATCGGCTCGAGCACGGGCTGGGCACGGTGCTCGCGAGCGAGGTGGCAGACGTGGACGAGGTGCTCGACGACGCGGCGCGCGCCTCGCTGACCCATGCCGGGCTGGTGCTCGGCCCGGCGGTGGTGTTCCTGCCGGCGGGCCTCACGCCGGCGGCGATCTCGATGCGCGTCGCGCTGGCGACGATCTGGTTCGGCGCAGGGCGGGCGCTGCGCCCGCCGCCCGGCGGGGCGGTGTCGTTCCCTGCGGGCCGCGGGATCGATCGCGCAGCCTATGCGGCGATCGGGTTCCCGGTGTTCGCGACGCGCGCGGTGCGGGCGGACGTCGCGGCGCGCGTGCAGGCGCGGCTCGGGGAGGCGCTCGAGGAGACGGAGATCGCGAGCTGGCTGGGGTGTCCCACGCGCGAGGTGCGGCGGATCGTGGAGGCGCTCGCGGGAGCGCCGTGAGTTGCACGTTCAGTCCTCGATCTCCACCGCGGTGCCATCCGGGACCATCCGCGCCACCTGATCGATCTCCGCGTCCTCGAGCACCACGCAGCCGTGGCTCAGGTACTCGGCCTTCTTGAAGGGCTTGGCCTCCGGCGGCTCGCCGTGGATGCCGATGTCGCCGCCGATGGTCGCGTCCTTGGGGAGATCACCGCGCTTCTTCAGCTCCTCGAAGCGCGCGCGATCGTCGGCGTTGGGGTAGTCGATCTGCAGGAAGATCCGCAGGTGCGAAGGCAGATGCTTGACCACGCGGTAGCGGCCCACCGGCGTCACGCTGTCCCCTTCCCGCTTCTTCGGCCCCGCGCCGCCGCGCCCCACCGCCACCGCGTAGCTCGCGATCAGGCGGTCGCCCTCGAACAGGTCCATCTTGCGCGCGCTCTTGCCGACGTGCACCCGCGTGATCTTCGGCGGCGGCGCCGGCGGCGTACCCGCCCCGAGCAGCATCAACGCCGCCATCGCGAGCGGCACGTGGAGCCTCCGACCCATCCCCGAAATCGTACGGCACCCGGCGCCGCTCGGCCAGTTCAGGGCGTGATCGATTGCGTCCGGAAGCGCAGCGTGCGGCCCGCCGCGCTCGTCTGACGCATCAGGAGGCCCACAAACGAGCCGAAAAGCGCGTCGGCCGGCCCGATCCCGGTGGAGCCCGCCGGGCGTGACACCCACTTGCGCATCTCCTCCACCATCTGCGCGTTCACGGGGTCGACCTCCACGATCGCTCCCAGGAAGTGCGGCTTGCCGGCGGCCAGGAGCGACCGATCCGCGACCGTGATCTTGCGCGCCTCGAAGCACTGCCGCAGCACGCCGTCGATGTTCAGCGCCGCTCCGTCCCGCTCCCCGCCCGGCCCGGAGATCTTGAGGCGGTAGACCTCGTCCCACAGATCGTACGCCACCCGGCAGGTGCGCGCGGCCAGCGCCACCGGGTCGGTCGTCCCCTCCCGGAACACGTAGGCGCGCATCACGATGACGCTCGCGAGCCCGCTCGATAGCTTCTGCCGGATGGCGGCGTCCGCGACGTCGACGAAGCTGAAGCTCGCGAGCAGGAGATCCGGTCCCTTGTCCTGCTTCTCCCACGTGTAAATGGCCTGCCGCCGCGAGAGCTGCGCGGCATTGTCGGGCGCGACCGGCGCCTGCGCGAGCACCGCCGCCGGCGTCACCGTCGCCGCCACCAGCGCGAGCACGAAGAGGAGGAGACGCGCCTTCATTGCGCGTCCGATCGGATGGGGATGAACCCGATGAAGTTCGCGATGCCCAGCGAGAAGCCGCCGGCCGCGGTGTCGACCTTGAGGCCGATGTTGAACGTCAGGTCGATGGGCACCTTGGAGAAGCCGCCGTAGCCGCGCGCGGGGGCTGTCACGTCGCGCGCGTTCGCCACCGCGTAGAGGCCGGCCGATCCGAAGAAATCCACGCCGTAGATGCTCTTGCGGCCGCGGTAGATCGGGATCCGGTACTCGGCGTTGAGGCGCGCTGCGTAATCTCCGTAGCGGACCTCCGCGATCGCGGTGTTGAGGAAATTCGGCGCCGCGCGGCGATCGAACGCGAGATCGAGGGCGCGATGCGGCCTCAGGTCGGTGTAATCGCCGACGTAGAACTTCTCGTAGAGAGGCGCCTCGCCGAACACGGCTCCGAAGATCCCTTCGATCCGTAAGACGTGATCCCAGGGCAACGGCATCCAACGAGAACCGCGAAGGACGAGCTTCGTGTACGGGTAATCGCTGCCGATCGGCGTGAGCGAGGCCTCGGCGAGCGCGAGGAGGTGCCAGCCGCGCGTGGGAAGAAAGGCGTCGTCTCGCGTGTCGTGGACCAAGGTCGCGCTCAAGGTCGAGAGCACGCTCGCGCCGGGGCGGAGGTCGAAGTCGATGGGCTCGACGTCGAGCCCGCGCCGGTGGCTCGCGGCGCGCGGCAGGCTCGCGTCGATCTTCTCGAGGCGATAGTCGAAGAAGAGGCGGGTCGCGACGCTCCCCACCTCGTGGCCCATCCCCACGAGGCCGCCGAAGCGCTGGTAGCCGACCACCGCGTAGTCCTGCGCGACGGTCTGCGTCGGGTCGTCGACCAGGACGTCGCGGTTGCCGAAGAAGTCCTTGGCGTTGTTGTAGAGGACCTGCGCCTCCGCGGTCCACGAGGTGCGAAGAAAATCCGAGTCGCTCACGCGCGTGCGCAGCGCGAGCTGGCGATCGGCGAGCGCGAGGGCGCCTCCCAGGGCGACGCCGGTGCCGGCGAGGTTGGTCTCCGAGACGTCGATGCCGCCGTACGCCGTGAGCGGGCGCGCCCTGCCGTCGGGCTCGGCGTCGGTCGCGACGCCGAGCCACAGGTCGTTCACGACGATGGTGTTGCGCTCGACGACGTCCACCTGGAGCACGACGTACCCGCGCTTCGTGCCGCGCCGCAGCGAGAGCTGCACGTCGCGGAAGAAGCCGGTGCCGAGGAGGCGAAAGCGCGTGAGGAGGAGCTCGCGGTCGTCGACGTCGAGCGTGTCGCCGGCGCGGAACGGGACAAAGCGCTGGATCACGCGCGCCAGCGTCGTCGTGTTGCCGCGGATCTCGATGCCCTCGAGCGTGTAGCGCAGCCCCACCTTTCCCGGGCCGCGGACCATCGCGGGCGGCTCGACCGACCTCGGATCGTCGGGCGCGCGCGGCGGGCCGCTCACGTCGGGCGGCGGCGGCGGCGGGGTCAAGGGGCGGCCGGGATCGGGCGGCGCCATCGGCTCGGCGGGATCGGCGCCCCACGTCTTCAGCGGCTGCGCGCGCGCGACGGACGGCGCCAGCACGCATGCTGCACCAACGAGAGCGGCCGCGGCTGCGAGCCTTCGCACGACCAGGGAAGTGTAGCGGCTTCGGCTCACATCCTCAGAGTTTCGCGTCGGCCTGGGCTTCGGGCTGCGCGGCGGCAACGAACGGGAGCTTCACGGCCTCCGCGTCGGCTCGCACGATCCGCGGCATCGCCGAGAGATCGACGCCGAAGCGCCGCGCCGCGTACATCTGCGGGACGAGGCAGCAGTCGGCCATCGAGAGCGCGCGGCCGTAGGCGAACGGGCCCTCGATGCCCTCGTCCTCGTTCCTCCGCATCTGGGCCTCGAACGCCTCGAGCCCGCGGCTGATCCAGTGGCGGAGCCAGGTCGTGCGCTGCGGCGCCTCGTGGGCCAGGTAGTCGAGAACGGATGTATTCTGCAATGGTTGGATGCCGGCGTTGACGGTCTCGGCGAGCGCGCGCATGCGCGCCCGCTGGTGGGGCGCCTTCGGGAGCAGCGCGGGCTCCGGGTAGAGCTCGTCGAGCAGCTCCATGATCGCCAGCGACTCGGTGTACGCGACGCCGTCGACGGTCAGCGTGGGGACGTGCCCGATCGGGTTCTTCCCGCGGTACGCCGGCTCCTTCTGCTCGCTCGTCAGCAGGTTCACGTGGACCGACTCGTACGCGAGGCCCTTGTACCCCAGCGCGATCCGCACCCGGAACGAGCACGACGAGCGCCAGTACGTGGAGAGGGTGAGCTTCGCCATCGGCTCCGAGCTTACTCACGTCTCGTGTAGACGAGCACCTCGTTCTTGCGCGACGGCGCGACGCGGCGCGGCGCGGCGAGAGCGGCGAGAGCGGCGAGAGCGGCGAGAGCG
>JAYTBL010000316.1:0-1738 GCA_043736975.1 Polyangiaceae bacterium | reverse complement strand
GTGCGCCGAGGCCTACGACGCCGTCGCGCGTCCCCTCGACGCCGCCGAAGCGCGCCTCGAGGCGATGCTCGCGCGGCTCGGCGCGCCCGGCGACATGGCGATCAACGTCGACGCCTCGCCCATCGGCCGCGAGCTCGAGGCGCTGCGCGCGAAGCTCGGCGAAGGCGGACTCCAGGAGCACGAGCCGGTCGCGTGCATCGTGCAGGGATCGCTGGCGCTCCTGCGCGGCGACGAGAACGCCGCGCGGGAGGCCTTCGACGAAGCGCTCGCACGCGCCACCAAGGCCAATCAGCGCGAGTGGGCGTGGCGCGCGCTCGATGCTCGCGCCCGGCTCGCGAGCGCGCAGGGCGCGACCGCGCTGGCGCGGCGCGACACCGACGCGGCGCTCGCCATGCTCGAAGAAACGGCCTCGAAGCTGCCGCGCGATCTGCGCGAGGTGTTCTGGAACGATCCGCGGCGGCGCTCCCTGCGCCAGGCGCACACCTCGACGCTCCCGGCCCTGTCCTCGACGCCCTGGCTGACCTCGGGCGCGACCTCGTCGCGACCGCGCAGCGGCAGCCTGCTCTCCGAGCAAAAGACGCCCACCATCACCACCGCCCGCTCCGGCATCACCAGCATGGCGCCGCCGCTTCCCGAGGGCGACCGCCTCGCGCGCATCTTCGAGATCACGCGCGACCTCGCCCGCGAGCACGATCTCTCGCGCCTCCTCCAGCACGTGACCGATCACGCGGTGGGCCTGCTCGGCGCGGAGCGCGGGCTGATCGTGCTCGTCAACGACGAGGGCACGGTGGTCGCGCACACCGCACGCGACAGCAAGGGCGAGGAGGCCGCGCAGAACTTCTCGCGCAGCGTCGCCGAGCGCGTCATCAGGGAGGGCGAGCCGGTCCTGGCCACGAGCGCGCGGGACGACGCTCGGCTCGCGCAGGCGGTCAGCGTCCACCAGCTGATGATCCAGTCGATCGCGTGCGTCCCCATCCGCGGCGCCCCGCCCGCGGGCAAGACCATCGGCGCGCTCTACGTGGAGACTCGCCTGCGGCCCGGCGTGCGCTTCCGCGAGGAGCTCCCCACGCTCGCGGCCTTCGCCGATCAGGCGGCGATCGCCATCGAGAACGCGCGCCTCATCGACGAGAACCGGCGCCGCGCCGACGAGCTCGAGATCACGAACGAGGAGCTCACCGTCGCGAAGGAGCGGCTCGCGGAGATCCTCGGTCGCCGCACCGAGCAGCTCCAGGTCGCGCGGCGCGATCTCAAGCAGGCGCGCTCCGAGCTGCGCTCGCATTTCGGCTACGCGGGCCTCGTCGGCACGAGCGCGGCGATGCGCAAGCTCTATGCGCTCATCGAGCGCGTGCGCGACACCGACGTCCCCCTCCTCGTCACGGGCGAGAGCGGCACGGGCAAGGAGATGGTCGCGCGCGCGGTGCACGTCGCAGGGCCACGCGCCAAGCAGCCGTTCCTGGGCGTGAACTGCGGCGCCATTCCGGCGAACCTCCTCGAGAGCGAGCTGTTCGGTCACGTCAAGGGCGCGTTCACCGGCGCGATCGCGAACAAGCAGGGCAAGTTCCAGGCGGCCGACGGCGGGACCCTGTTCCTCGACGAGGTCGGCGAGATGCCGCTCGAGCTGCAGGTGAAGCTCCTGCGCGCGATCCAGGAGCGCGTGGTGGTGCGGGTCGGCGACACCCGACCGGAGTCGGTCGACATCCGCATCCTGACCGCGACCAACCGCGACCTCGAGAAGGAG
>JAYTBL010000315.1:0-21758 GCA_043736975.1 Polyangiaceae bacterium | reverse complement strand
GAGAATGCGCGTGCCCACGTACGTCGAGGTCTCGACCGACGCGATGGCCGCCTCTTGCGAGAGCGCGGCGACGAACGGCGCGACCTCGGGCGCGCTCTCCGCCCCGATCACCACCCGCAGCTTCGCGCCGCTCGCGCCGACGTGGGCGCGCGAGGCCGGCAGATGCGCGAACACCCCCTGCGTGAGGACCCCGAGCTGATCACCGAGGCGCGTCGCATCGCGGACCGACGCAGTGGTCACGATCACGGCGGCGCCCGCGGCGGCGCGCGCGCGCAGCGCCTCCACCACCCGTGCCGGCGCAGAGCCGTCGAGACCGACGAGCGGCTCGTCGACGAGGAGCACCGGCGCCTTGGAGGTCAGCGCGATGGCAAGCGACACCGCCCGCGACTCGCCCTGCGACAGCGAGCGCACGCGCCGCGTGGCAAGCGCCTCGAGGCCGAGCACCGCGAGGCGCGCCGCGGGTGGCTGCGCCGCCTCACCGCGCAGCCGGCCGGCGAGATCGCAGACCTCGTCCACGCGCAGCGAATCGGGCAGCGTGCTCGCGAGCGGCACGTAGGCGACGCGCGCGCGCGAGGTCGCTGGCTCGTGCCCGGCGATCGTGACGGTCCCCGCGCGCACCTTGGAGAGGCCGGCCGCCGCCTCGAGCAGCGCGAGGGTGCCATCGGCGGGCGTCCCGAGCACCGCGAGCACACCGCTCTCCCAGGACAGCGTCACGCCCTTCAGTAGCGACGGCTTGCCGTCGGCGAGCTTCGAACGAGCGTGGACTCCGGTGAACGCGATCACGGGTCGGCTCCCGGCTCGTCGATCCGCAGCGCATCGCGCCGGACCAGGAACGTCGCGAACGCGACGACCAAGGTGAGCGCCACGATCGCGCGCGCGCTGCGCGCGAGGTCGAGGGTGCCCGGCGCGAGCGAGGTGCGGAGCGCCCCCAGCGCCGAGGGAATGGAGAGCACGTCGGACACCGACTCGGGCAGCGCCGAGCCCATCGTCATCACCAGGACCTCGGGCAGCGACACCACGCAGATGAGGAAGACGTAACCCCCGAGGCGCGAGCGCGCCCCGAGCGCAGCAAACGCGATCGGCGCGACGACCGCGGCGAACGCGACGGCGAACGCCATGCCGGCGAACGTGGCCTGGAGGATCCGCGGCACCGAGGCGGCGCGCGAGGCGCCGCCCATCGCCGCGAGCCCGCAGAACAGCGTGCCGCCAGCGACCACGAGCGCGATCAGCGCCGCGAGCCCGCCGACGCGACCGAGGAGGTAACCGCGCAGCGACGTGGTGCGCGCCACGAACAGAGCGCGGATCCCCTCGGTACGATCGCGGCGCAGCGCATGCGCGGACGCGGAGAAGGCGAGCAAGAACCCTCCGCCCCAGGCGAGCGCGCTCGAGGCGAGGAGCGGGACGTCGTGCGCGGGCGACCGCGGTCCCTTCGAAGCGAGCATCACCGCTACCACGGCCATCGCCGCTGCGGTGATGATGCAGATCACGATCGAGGCCACCGGCAGCACCCCGCGCCGCGCGAGGCTCATCCCGAGCACGAGCAGCGGCAACGGTCGCCGCGCGCGCCCGGGCCGCGTTTCGCTCGTCGGAGTGGACACGGCAGCGCTCATTCGCATCTCGAAAAGACCACAGGTGCCTTGGAACCGCCAGCTCGGTAGGCTCACGCCTACCTGATCCGCTGACCTGACTCCCCTGCCCGTCTCGGCTAGGCTTCCGCGCCCCCATGACCGAGGAGCAACGCGAGCGCGACCCACGGATCGCAGAGCCGCTGCGCACACGCATCGCGTGGCGGCGGATGGTCGTGCTCATCCTCCCGCTCCTGTACGTCGCGGTCACCGCGGTGAAGACGGCCGAGACCTCGCCGCGCGCCTGGCTCGCGATCGCCGCTGGCATGGTGGTGGGTTTGCTCGGCTCGGTCATACGTCCCGGCGAGACGGAGAGGTCGGTGCGGAGCCGCGTGTGGACGTCGGCCGCACTGGCCATGGCCGTCGCGAGCGCCGGGCTCTCGGAACGCTGGGCGTGGGTCGCGTTCGCGCGCGACATCGCGCTCCTCGGCGCGGGTCTCGCGGCGGTGCGCGCGCTCGGCGCCATCGACGGAGATCCCGGCCTCGCGCCGAAGGCCACCGAGGCGACGGCGGCGCGCGGCTTGGGGGTCCCCGTGCTCACGCGCCTCGCCATGGCCGTTGTGGCCGTCACCTGGGGAACGGCGGCGCTGATCGATGGCCTCGTCTGGTCCGGCCTCGCCGGCGGCCTGTCCGACGTCGGACCGCTCGTCGCCTCCGGCGGCGGGGCGGCGGCGCTCTTTGCAATAGGCGCGAGCGCGCTCCTCATCGCCGCAGCCCGCCGCCTCGAGCTCTCGGCCCCCCCACGGGCCCTCGCGTGTGGCGCAGCCGCGGGGATCGGGCTCCTGGTCGCGCTCGCGCTCGCCATCACGACCACGCTGCGCGCCGATGCCGCCGCGGCGCTCGGCTTCTCCATCGCCTGTCCGATCGTGGTGCGCCTCGCGCGCGTGACCGATGCGCTCGTCCTCTCGCGCCGCGGCCGGCGCGTCCTCACGCTCGCGATCTTCGGCGGCCCCGTGGCCACGCTCGCGGCGGTCGCCGGTGAAGGCCATCTCCCGGGGTCGGGCCTCGGCGCGCTGCTCATCGCCCTCGCCACGCTCACCATCGGCGCCATCGCATCGAAGCTCGAGGAGCCACTGCTGCCCGCCAAGGGTCTCCTCCTCGACGCGCTCGCCGAGGCCACGCAAGCCGCGCACGATCGCGACACTCGCGCCGCGGTCTCCAGGGCGCTCACGCGGCTCCGCGAGGCTGCAGGCCAAGGCGCGGAGAGCCCCGAGCTGTGGATGCTGCATCCGACCCGCGTGTGCACCGTCGATGCTGCAGGGTATCTCCAGGAGCGCGACGGCGAGCTACCGCCGCTCCTGCTCGATCTCGCGCAGGGCGAGCCCGGCGGTATGGTGCGCGTCGACGTCCTGCACGCGCTCGAGGTGCGGCGCGCCGATCTGCGTCCGCTCCTGCGCTGGCTCGAGCTGCGCGGCATCCTCTTCGCCACCATCATCGCCAGCGCCGACGGCGAGGAGCCGGACGGCGTCATCCTGGTTCCCGCCGGCAACCGCACCGATCCGGTCACCATCGAGGAGGTGCACGCCGCGAAGCTCTTCGCGGATGCGTTCGTCGCGGTGTGCCAGGCGCGCAGCGCACGCGAGCGTCATCTCGGCCGCGAGCAGGTGCTCAAGACCGAGGTCGAGGCGCTCCAGGATCAGCTCGCGGTGCTCGAGCACTCCTCTTCGCTCGACGGCTCGCGCAACATGCTCGCCTCGACGCGGCTGGCGCGCCCCGCGACCGTCGGCATCTACTCTGCCGCCTCGCGCATGGCCTACGACGCGCTCGAGCGACGCCTCCAGAATGATGCACCGGCGGTGGTGGTGGCCCGCGCCGGCGTCGACCCCGTCCCCTACCTTGCGCGCGCGCATCTGTCGGGCCCACGCAAGGAGCGACCGCTCGTCATCGTCGACGGCACGTCGTCGCGCGAGCACGATCTCGAGCGCTGGCGCGACGCGCGCTCCTCACCGCTCGCGCTCGCTGATCGCGGGCTGCTGGTGCTGGTCGACGGCGCCGCGTTACCGCGCGAGATCCAGGTGCTCATCGCCCGCGCGCTGACCGAGCGCAGGCCGCCCTGGGAGCGCGCCATGCCGCTCGACATCGCGGTTGCGCTCACGGCGACCAGCGCGCCCGCGAGCCTCCTCGATGAAGGCCTGCTCGCCCCCGAGCTCTCTTCTCGTTTCGAGGACGCCACGCCCATCGAGCTGCCCGGCCTCCGTGATCGCTCCGAGGATCTCTTCTCGATCGTCGCCGATCGGCTCGCGCGCGAGGGCCTGCGCGTGCGCGGCAAGCCGCTGGGCATCGAGGGCTCGGCGTTCGCGCGCCTCGTCGAGTACCCGTTCGAGGGCGAGGACGCCGAGCTCGCGTCGATCGTCACGCGCCTCGTGGCGCACGCGCAGGGCGATGTCGTGAAGGCCGCCGATGTCGAGGCCATCGGCCTGCAGCGCCCGGGGGCCGAGGACCAGCAGCCCGCGGGCCCGCGCTCAGCGCTTGTAAGGTAGCGGCGGCGGCGCTTGGGGGAGTGGCGCGTCGCCGAAGCTCACGTCGACGACGATGCTGGGCTCGGTGATGGCGTCGAAGATCTCGCTGACCTCGACGGAAGCGTCGTGCTCGGGCGCCGCAGTGCCGGGCGCGGGCCGCACGCGCAGCGCCTCGGTCTTGAGCTGCGCGAAGGTCTCGCGGACTGCCTTGCGCATCGCATCGGCGGTCTCCCAGCGCTCGGCCTTGTCGAACGCGAGCGCCTTGTCGACGACGCCGACCACCCAGGTCGGGAGCTGCGGCGCGACGATCCCGAGCGACGGCGCGCGTTCCTTCATCGCCTGGAAGAGGCGCTCGGTGGCGCCCTTCGCGTCGTGGATGGGCCGTCCGGTGAGCGCGCGGAACATGACGGCGCCGACCGCGAAGACGTCGGATCGCGCCTCGACCTGGTCGCTCTTGCCCTGCGCCTGTTCGGGCGGCATGTACGAGGCGGTACCGAGCACGATGCCGGTGGCGGTGGGCGCGGCGCTGAACTTCGGATCGCGAAGGCGCGCGAGCCCGAAGTCGAGCACCTTAACGAGCCCGCCCTTCGTGATGAAGAGGTTGCCCGGCTTGATGTCGCGATGGATGACGCCGCGCGCGTGGAACGCGGCCAGGACGTCGAGCGTCTGATCGGCGACCGCGAGCACGTCGGGCAGGGGCAGCGTGCCGCCCGACTTCGCCATCCACGCGTCGAGCGAGTCACCCTCGAGCAGCTCCATGACGAGGAAGGCCGCGCCATCGGCGGTGACGTCATCGTCGAGGATGCTGACCGCGCCGGGATGCTCGACCTGGTTCGCGACGTAGCCCTCGCGCAGGAACCGCTCGCGCACGTCCTCGTGGGACGCGATGAACGCGTGCAGCATCTTGATCGCGACCCGCTTGCCGTTGCGGTGGGTGGCGGCATACACCGCGGCCATTCCGCCGATGTCGATGAGGCGCTCGATCGTGAACTTGCCGTTGAGCGTCTGTCCCACCCGCTTCTGCGCGAGGACTCGGGGATCGGTGGATGGGACACTCATCGGCCTTCGATCCTCGGAGGATCGCCAGCCAAGGTCAAGGCGCGTGAGTCCCCCGGATCACTTCTCTTCGTCGTCGTCGTCGCTGGCGTTCTCGTCGACCGACTTGAAGGTGACGCCCTTCGTCTGCACGGCGGTGAGCTTGATGTGATCGAGGTACCACGTCGTGGTGGTGGTCTTCCGCTTGCGTGGCCCGGTCGTCTTCTGCGTGTAGCTGTACTTGAACTCGACGTCGCCTTCGCAGTTCGCGGGCGCGCCGGGCGCGGTCCACGGCGCCCCGCTGACGTGCGCGGTGCCGCTCGATCCGTCCTTGCTCGGGACGACCTTGGTGATGTTCGCGTTGACCAGCCCCTTCACGTTGAGCCCGCACATGGCCGACGTCGTGGCCGGCGCGTGCAAGCGCAGCGCGTTGCGGAGGGACTTCTGAACGATGTCCGTCGGCACCTGCTTCTTGCAGCTCGTCAGCGACATCACGCCCACGATCAACATCAGAACCATCCCCTTGCGCATGGCTGAGCCCTCCGAGAACGAGGCTACACGACCAGCTGCGGCGCGCGCGTCACCCTTTCGGAGTGGATCGCGCGATAGCCGTCGCACCTCTTCGCACGACGTACGCAGCGGCCCAGTGGCCCGTGGTCATGCTGACGATTCGCGGACGCATCGGGGACGCGCGGACGCGCGTGACCTTTGCAAGCATGGCTCCCATGCGCTTCCTCGTCATCATCGCTCCCCTTCTCGTCGCCACCGCCGCGCTCGTCGCGTGCAGCTCGTCCAAGCCGAGCTCGGGGTTCGAGAACGAGAACGCATCGGGGAGCGGAGGCTTCGGCTCGAGCGGCACCTCGGGCGCGCTCGGGAGCAGCGGCACGAGCGGCGCGAGCGGCGGCAGCGGCAACCAGACGGGCTGCAGCGAGGCCGCGAAGCTCGTGTACGTGGTGAGCGATTCCAACGAGCTCCATAGCTTCCGTCCCGACACCACGACGTTCACGCGCATCGGCACGCTGCGCTGCCCCTCGGGCGGCGCGACGCCGAACTCGATGGCCGTCGATCGCGCCGGCACGGCGTGGGTGAACTTCTCGGACGGCGGGCTCTTCAAGGTCAGTACGAGCGACGCCTCCTGCCAGGCGACGGGCTTCGAGAAGCTGCAGAGCGGCTTCGAGCGCTTCGGGATGGCGTTCGCGACCAACTCCGCGACCTCGCAGGACGAGACGCTGTACGTGGTGGGCATCGAGGGGCTGAACGGCGGCAAGGGCCTCGCGAAGATCGATCTCGCGACGATGAAGCTCACGCCCATCGGTGACTTCTCGGGCTCGCTCCGCGGCCAGGGCGCGGAGCTCACGGGGACGGGCGACGGCCGGCTATTCGGCTTCTTCACGACGCAGCCCAACGCGACCCTCGCGCTGATCAACAAGGCGACGGGCGCCACGAGCTCGAGCCAGGATCTGAACGGCGTGAACACCGGCCAGGCCTGGGCGTTCTCGTTCTGGGGCGGCGACTTCTGGTTCTACACGTCGCCGGGCGCAGTCCCCTCGACCGTGACGCGCCAGCAAGCGAGCGCGGACAACAGCATAACGATCGCGAAGGAAGACGTGGGCGGCTTCCGCATCGTCGGCGCGGGCGTCTCCACGTGCGCCCCCACCGCCCCTCCCCGCTGAGGGGCGCTGCGGTTCATCCGGCGGGGGGGCGTGGTGGGGGGGGGCCGCGGGCGGAGGGAAGCGAGCCTCCTCCGTCCGCGGTACGCTGTCTCGCTGCGTGCGTGCGGTGATCCGTGCACCGCCGCCCCGCTTGGCTCGTGGCCACCACCGGCGGTGGATACGAGCCCTTTCCCGCGCTCGATGCTGTTCTGCGGGTCCCCAGGCGGTGGCGCTACCGTTGGCCTGCGCGCTCGCGTCAGCGCTGCTCCCGCGCGGACGGAGGAGGCCCGCTTCCCTCCGCCCGCGGCCCACGGTCTTCACCCTCGTGAGGACACTTCGCTTTGGGGGCTTGATGGCGACGGTGATCGGCGTCGAACTCGGGCCTGGCAGCAGGGGCGGCGGCGCCGGAGCACGCGGCGTGTAGGATCGAGGGACGATGAGGGAGGCGGAGGTGGATCCTGCGGAGCGCCGAATCGCGGAAGCCCGGGCGAACACCGAGGCCTGCCAGCGCTCGCTGGAGACCATGAGAGCGAGCTCCTACTGGTGCAGCCTCGATAGGCCCCCGTAGGGCGATGACGCCACGCCGCCTCTCGGCGCAGCCTCAGAGCGTGTTCGTCGTGTCCTTGATCGCGTCTTCGAGGACCTTCCTCGCGTCGCTTGAGCCCGCCTTCGCCGGCTCCTTCCCGGGCTTCGGCGCCCTCTCGGGCTTCGCGACCGGCTCCGGCTTCGGCGCTGGCTCGGGCCTCTCTGCCTTCTCGGCGGGCGGCGGCTTCGGTGCCGAGACCTTCCCGGCCACGAAGCTCGGATGCTTCGCCGGTGCCGGGGGCGCTTTCGCGTGCCTCTCTGGCTTCGTTGGCGGGTCGGCCTTGGGCGGCGTGACGAACAGCGGCGCAGGCGGGGCGAGGACCACGGGCGCACGTGCCGCGATCGGCAAGGGCGCCGGCGGCGCGACGATCGCGCCGTTGCCCGCGAGGAGCGAGGCCGGCTGAGGCGCGGGCGCGGCGGCCACGGGCGGCGCCGCCGCGGGATCGGGCAGCTCGGACGCCGCCGCCGCGTGCTCACGCTGGCGCTTCGCATCCATTCCGAGACCGAGCACGCCGCCGAGCAGCGCGCCGGTGAGCGCGATCATGACGCCCCACTTGAGGCTCGGCTTCTCGCCGAGACCGAGGCTCGACGCGCGCCTCGCCGTCGAAACGGGCGCCGGACCGGTGCGATCCGAGACCATCGCGACCGGGGCCAGCGAGTGCGGCGGAGGCGGAGCGGAGAGATCTCCGTAGCCGTACGACGGCTGCGGGCTCTGAGTGAATCCGTAGGGCGTGGGCGCCGCGTGCCGGGCGAAGACCGAGGGCGGCGGGGCGGGCATCACGGAGACTGGCATGCTCGCCGGGCCGTTGCTCCGGGGCGTGTAGCTGGGCGTGTAGCTCTGCGGGGGCTGCTGCGGCTGCACGGCTTCGAAGTCGCCGGAGCGCAAAAAGTACTCTTCGGGCGGGGGGGGGCGCTTCGAGAACGGCAGCACGGCGTCAGAAGATGCATCCGGCGAGCCATCTCCTCCCGCCGTGACTGACGGTAAATCACGTCGAGAAAACAGCCCTGCCTGACTCCGTGGGGGTCCATCGATCCAGGCCGGGTGCTGCTCGCGTGGTGTGGGTTGCTGGCCCGAGGCCTCAGCCCAGGATCGTCAGCGATGCGGCCGCGGAAACGCCTCGCGGTACGCCTTCATTGCCCCCTTCTCGTCGTACTGGTGCTCGAAGCCCGTCGCCTTCTTGAAGGCGCTGCCGTCGACCGTGACCGGGTACTTGATGTGCTCGAGCGCGCCGTGCGGCAGCTTGGGCAAGCCGAAGCGACCGAGCATCATCGAGAACACGACCTCGGGGATCGGGATGTTGGTGCGGCCCGTCTCGCGGATCACCATCGAGAGCGGCACGGGCTGCGGTCCTGCGACGTTGAAGACGCCGCGCGGTCGCTTGTCGAGCGCGGTGCACAGCGAGCTCACGACGTCCTGCTCGTGCATGAACTGGAAGAGCGGATCGAAGCCGAGCAGCGTGGGCACGCGCTTGCCGCGGAGGAACGTCGCGAGCGTCCCGTGCCCGGTGGGACCGAGCGTGTAGACGAGCCGCATGACCGTGGTGGCGAAGCTCGGATAGCGCCAGAGCGCCGAGCCGGCATACAGATCGGCGGCGACGAGATCGGCGAGCTCGGGGAACGACGAGAGCCCCATCGGCGGCTCGTCCTCGTTGTGGAACAGCGGCGAGTCGGCGGCAGCGCCGTAGTACGTGTGCCGGCCGACGAAGATCACGTGCTCGACGCCGTAGGTGCTCGAGTGCTCGAACACCGAGCGCGTGCCGCCCAGGTTGATGCGGTAGCGATCCTCGCTCTGCATGACGAGGTGCGTGACCGTCGCCAAGTGGATGACGGCCTCGGGACGGACGCGCCGGAAGACGTCCTCGGCGCCGCGCTTGCGGATGTCGATCTCGTGCATCTCGACGCCCTCGGGCTTCTCGCGAAAGGGCCGGCGATCGACGCCGATGACGTCGTGACCGAGCTCGAGGAGCCGCTCCGCGAGCATCTTTCCCAGGCGGCCCGAGAGGCCGGGAACGAGGACCTTCATGCTGCCTCCGGATCGCCGCGCCGACGGCGACGGCCCACATCGATCAGCCCGGCGATGCGCTCCTTCACCCGCTCGACGTAGCCGTTCACCACCTCGTCCTCCTCGGAGCCGCTGCCCTCGAAGATCATCGGCTTCGAGTAGTAGACCTCGAGCTTCGCCGGGATCGGCACCGCGAAGAGCCAGGGCGTCACCGGGATGTAAGGGACGCCGAGCAGCTTGCCGAGCGAGAGCGCGTTGGAGATGGTGGGCACCGCCTCGCCGCCGCCGAGGAAAGCGAAGGGTACGATCGGCGTCTTCATCTTCATCGCGAGGCGAATGAAGCCAGTGCCGAAGTGCACCAGCGAATAGCGCTCCTTGTAAAGCTTCGCGGTGCCGCGTGCGCCTTCGGGGAAGACCATGAGCATGCGCTCGTCGGCGAGGAGCCGCTCGGCGTGCTCGGGGAGGCCGGTGAGGTGGCCGCAGCGGTTGGTGATCTGCGAAGCGAAAGGGATCTTGTTGAGGAACTTCTCCGCCATCCCCTGCGCGAGACGCGGCGGGTTCATCTCGAAGAACTGGGACGCGTGCACCATCGCGCCGTCGATGGCGACGCCGCCCGAGTGGTTCCCGACGAGCATGACGCGCCCGTGGGCCGGGACGTTCTCGATGCCGTGCGACTCGACCGAGAAGTAATGACGGAAGAAGAACTTCAGCGCCGTGAGCGACGGACCGAGGTACTGCTTCGAGATTCCATAGCGGTCCACGCCGTACTCGTTGAACGGGATCTCCAGGCGGTCGAGTCGTTCGCGGACCTCGGAGTCGACGGGAAGCGTGAATCGCATCGAAGGCGGGCCCTCGCGGGGCAGCCTACCTTGACAGCTCGCTCGACCTCGCGCGAAAACCCTGGCGAGATGAAATTGACGTCCCGTCGGTCCTCCCTCCCCGTTGGCCCCGTAGGCCCCCTTTCGGCCCTCGCCTCGGTACTGCTCCTCGGCCTCGGGGCCGCGGGCTGCGACAAGAAGCCTGATCCGACGCCGAAGCCGATGCCGGCGCCGGTCGCCTCGACCGCCGTCACCACGCAGTCGGCGGACGCCGCGCCAGCGCGCCCCGCGGGCGTGAAGCTCGGCACGGTCACGCGCGCCGACTTCAACCGCCTCGCGGCCGAGCTCGCGCTGCCGCTCTTCTGGGTGGCGGACACGAACAAGGACGCGATGCTCGACTCCGACGAGGTCGCCGTCTACTGGGGCATCGTCCCCGGCGCGAAGCTCGCCGAGTACGCGACCAAGGACGGCTTCACCGCGAAGGCGCAGGACGCCGTCGAGACCATTCAGGCTCGCGCGAAGGGCGGACCGCCGCCGGCGGGCGTCGAGGCGAAGGAGCTGGCGCGGCGCGAGGCGGTGAAGAAGGAGCTCGCGCAGGGCCGCATCACGCTGGTCGAGACCGATCTCTCGAAGGCATCGGCGGAGGAGAAGCGCTTCGTCGGCTTCGTCACGCAGGCGGCGGAGCTGATCGAGAAGCTCTACGGAAAGCAGGTGGGCACGTTCGAGCTCCGCGCGAAGCTCGCCGACGCCGACCCCGCGAGCAAGTCGCTCTTCTTCCGCAACCAGTCGCCGCGCTGCGAGGCGCCCCAGACCCAGGCCGACCCGGCGTGCACGGCGATCCCCGATCTGCCGAAGGGCAAGCTCTCCGGTCTCTATCCCCCGGCGCTCCTCGAGAAGCCGAAGTTCTGCGAAGAGCTCGCCAAGAAGGATCCCAAGGAGGACAAGGACGACGTCTTCAAGAGCAAGGGCTTCATGGTGCCGTTCACCACCGTCACGGCCGACGGTGACAAGCTGAAGGCCGTCCCCTACCACGAGGCGTTCAAGGCGGAGGTCGACGCCATCAGCGGCCAGCTCAAGGCCGCCGCCGAGGCGCTCCGCGACAAGGAGCCGGCGCTGAAGGCCTATCTCCTCGCGAGCGCGCAGGCGTTCACCGACGACAAGTGGTGGCCCGCCGACGAGGCGTGGGCGAAGATGGATGCGAAGAACTCGAAGTACTACATCCGCGTCGCGCCCGACGAGGTGTACCGCGAGCCCTGCAGCACCAAGGCGCTCTACCACGTGAGCTTCGGCCTCATCAATCAGGGGTCGGTGAAGTGGCAGGGCAAGCTCGACCCGCTCAAGACGGAGATGGAGAAAGCGCTCGCCGAGCTGGCGGGCGCGCCGTACAAGGCGCGCGAGGTGAGCTTCAAGCTCCCCGACTTCGTCGACATCGCGCTCAACGCCGGCGACTCGCGGACGCCTGCCGGCGCCACCATCGGTCAGTCGCTTCCGAACTTCGGCCCGGTCGCGAACGAGGGCCGCGGCCGCACGGTGGCGATGACGAACTTCTACACCGACCCCGACAGCATCGAGGCGCTGAAGTCCTCCACCGAGTCCCTGCTCTGCAAGGACACGATGTCGAAGTACACGACCGACCGCGAGCCGCAACTGATGAGCACCGTGCTCCACGAGGCCGCGCACAACCTCGGTCCGGCGCACCAGTACAAGGTGAACGGCAAGATCGACCGCGACGCGTTCGGCGGCCCCCTCGCGAGCACGCTCGAGGAGCTCAAGGCGCAGACCGCCGCGCTCTTCTTCACCGACTGGCTCGTGGAGAAGAAGGAGATCACCGCGGACGAGGCGGAGAAGGCGCACGTGCGCGACATCACCTGGGCGTTCGGCCACATCTCGCGCGGCATGTACGATGACGACAAGCACCCCAAGAACTACAGCCAGCTCGCGGCCATCCAGCTGGGGTGGCTGATGGACAGCAAGGCGGTCTCCTGGAAGGCCGAGGAGACGGCGGCGAACGGCAAGGACAAGGGCTGCTTCTCGATCGCGCTCGACCGGTTCCCGGCTGCCGCAAAGGCGCTGATGATCCAGGTCGCGCAGATCAAGGGGAAGGGCGACAAGGCGCGCGCCGAGAAGCTGATCAAGGACCACGTCGACGTCACCGGCGACAAGAAGAAGATGCACGACGTCATCACCGAGCGCGTCCTCCGCTCCCCGAAGCCGAGCTTCGTCTACGGCATCAAGCTGGATTGAAGCGAGGCAGCTACGGCGACAGGGTGCGGAGCTCCACGATCACGCGGTCGCGTTTGCCGGCGCGGGTGAAGACGATCGGGAGCTTGGTGCCGGCCGGCTGTTGTTCGAGGGTCCATAACGGGCCCACGTCCAGCGTCGCGGGCTTGGGGCCGACCTCCAGGATGCGGTCGCCCACCTTGATCCCCGCCCGCTCCGCCGGGCCATCCGGCCAAAGCGCGCTCACCACCCACGGGCGATCCGGCTGGGCGGGGTCGGGCCGCTTCTCGAAGCGCCATCCCACGCGCCGCTCCGGGATCGGGCGATCACAGGCGCCCTCGACCCAGAGCTGGCGCTTCGGGACGTCGAAGAGCACCGCATCGCAGCGCGCGAGGACCTCGTTGCCCGCGAGGCCGGCGAGGCTGCCCGCGCCTGGCGAATCGACGACGTGCGTGGGCCGGCCTTCGAGCGCGATCGGACCGAGCGACGCCTTGCCCAGGCCGAAGTACGTGACCGCCGCGTCCTCGGTGCCGGCGCCGAACTTTCCCTTCACCGTGACGACGGGGCGCGAGCCCGGGAGATCGTGCGCGCTGGTCCACGACTTGTAGAGATCGAGGCCGCCGTTGCTTCCGGTGTCGACCTGGAACGCGGCAGGCATCCCCTCCACCACGCCATCGACGACCATCTTGTTCCCGAGGATCCGCAGCGGCACCGATCGCGGCGCCCCGGCCTTGGTGAAGCTGCCGTCGGCGCTCTTCGCGATCAGCACCTCGTGACGAATGTAATCTACACGAATCACGGCGCTGGCGAAGAACGAGTAGCCGAGGATCAGCTCGGGGCGCTGGGCTCCGAACGTCTCGAGCGCGGGGATGGGCACGCTCACGGTGGGCACGTGCTCGGCCCGCAGGTCACCCAGCTCGATCGCCGAGAGCTCGCCGAACCCGAGGCGGACCTTCTGCGTGGCCGCGACTCCCGTGACCTCGAGCGAAGGCCGGAAGCTCGCGCCCGCCGGCAAGAGCGCGTCGACCGCGGTGACCCCCGCGCCCGAGTCGAGCAGCGCGTTGACCTCGCGGCCCCCGACCTTCGCCCGCACGAGGATCTCGCCACCGAGGTACGTGAACGGCACGCGGACCACGGTGCGGCCCAGCGCATCGGCCGCGGGCCAGCGCAGGAGGAAGCGCCCGGGCGGCGGCGCGGCGCAGGCCGGGCCTTGCTCGGGCAGGATCGCGCCGCTCGGGTCCACGCGCGTGCACGTGAGCCGGTGCGTGACGCTCGTGATCTCGGTGGTGGTGGGGTTCGAGATGGCGGGGTGATCGGTGGACCGGCGCGGCCAGCGAACGCCGTGATCGGGCTCGCCCCACGCCTCGTAGGTGGTCGACGCGGGGTTGCCGTCGGGGCGCCGGTGCCAGGTGGCGAGGAGCGCGGCGGTCTCGCGATCGAAGGTGAGCGTCGGCGAGCCGAGCTCGGGGCGCGCGAACGCGATCGTCACCACCGAGTCCTTGCAGGTGATCGCGTCGGGCCGGCCCGCGAAGTTCGCGGTGTACGCGCGCCGCAGCAGCCACGCGTCGAGCGCCTCACCGGTGCCCTCGACCGTCGTGAGGCGCTCGACGACGCCAGTGCCGCCTTCGAGCGTCCACGCGCCCTCGGCGTCGGTGCCGCTCGCGGCGTGGATCCCGGCGAGGGAGGCCTGCGAGCGCGCGGCGTCCGCGGTGAGGTTCCGCTCCAGGGTTCCGGCACGGCCCTCGACGGTGACGGTGCCCGCGAGCGTGACCGGCAGCGCGGCCTCGACCGCGCCCATCGTCCCGAAGCTCCGCGCGTGCAGCTCGAGGAGCTCGTTGGCGAACGCGACGTCGACCCGCGCCGGGCATCCCTTCGGGGCGGGAGCCGCCACCCGCGGTGCGCTCGCCGCGGGAGGGATGGGCGCCGGCGCGGCCCCGGCGCACGCCGCAAGCACCACCGGCAAGAGGACGCGGCTGCGCATCTGCGCCACGTTTAGCGGGTTTCCGCGGCGAGCCCAAGGTATATAAATGTAGTTGCAGGTAGGGAACGTGGCGCTAGACAGTCGGCATGCGGATCCGCCACGCCCTCCTCACGGTCGCTTCTCTCCTTCCGGTCCTCGCGTACGGCTGCGCCGCGCCTGCGGGTGACAACGGCGAAGCCGCCGAGGCCGAGGGCGAGGAGGCGTACACGAGCGCATCTGCGAAGCTCCTCGACTTCGAGTTCGACGGCGAGGTCACGATGGCGCGCGGCAGCGATGCCGACGCCACCATCCGCGATCAGATGCTCTTCACGATCGGCCAGCTGAACGGCCGCACGGGCGTGGGCCGGCTCGACAAGCTCGCTCTCTCCAACGTGCAGACCACCGCGCAGGGCGAGCTTTCGCGCGTGACCTACCACGCCAAGCTCCCCGTCTCGATCGCGAAGGCGGCAAGGGTCTCCCGGACGTTCACGCTGGTCCTGCCGAAGCGCGCCGACTTCGCCGGTCAGGACGCGTTCTTCAACAAGTACGGCGCGACCTCCTGCGCCGATCCTTTCGCGCACGACAACGAGACCGGCATCTACTGGTACTATTACCGGCCCGACCAGGCCGGCTGCACGCTCGCCGGCGAGGACGTGGTCCGCGCGAAGGCGAAGGTCCGCGTCAGCCCCGAGAACACACGGAACACGTACCCCGAGTACGACAAGATCTGGTCGGACGACACGCTGAGCGTGGTCGTCATCTTCGGCAAGGTCGAGGACGGCGCGAGGACCGAAGCCGATCGCGGCATCTGGAGCCACGGTCACTTCGTGAGCACGCTGCGCAGCGAGCTGCCGAACGCGAAGGTCACGCCGCCAGCGACGCCCGAGAGCCCGGGCATCGCCAACCCCGACGTCACCATCGAGAGCACGCTGGCGAACAGCAAGAAGGTGAAGATCACGAGCTTCCTCGTCGACAACGTGCGCGAGGGCGGCGCGGCGTTCGAGGCTCGCTACAACGCGCTCTCCGGCGACGCCGACGTCATCGTCTACAACGGCCACGCTGGCCTCGGTCAGAACGTGCGCGCGCTCGCCAAGATGGGCACCTTCAAGCCCGGCAAGTACCAGATCGTCTACATGAACGGCTGCGACACCTTCGCGTACGTCGACGGCACGCTGGCCCAGACCCGCGCCCGCCTGAACCCGAGCGACCCGACCGGCACCAAGTTCATGGAGATCCTCACGAACTCCATGCCGCCGACCTGGGATTCGCTCCCCGACAACACCATCAGCCTGGTCCGCGACCTGATCAAGGTCGAGGCCCCCGTGAAGTACACGGACATCCTCGCCCACTTCGATCAGTCCGGGTTCGTCACCGTGACCGGTGACGAGGACAACAGGTTCAAACCCTGAGGTAAGCTCGGGGCGTGCGCCTCGCGACGCCACCGCCATTTCCTCCGATCGAGCCGACGCCCACGCGCGTCCGCTTCCCCGATCCGGGACGCCCGAACGCACCCGAGGTCCTGGCGATGGGCTGCGACTTCGACCCCGGCACTCTGCTGCTCGCCTATCGCAGCGGCATCTTTCCGTGGCCGCATGGCGAGTCGAACGACGGCGAGACGCCGCTTGTCCTCTGGTTCTCGCCCGAGCCACGCGCCATCTTCCCGCTCGAGAGCGAGCCGCACTGGTCGCGCAGCCTGCGCCGCACGCTGCGCCATCACCCGTACGAGGTCACCCTCGACGCCGACTTCTCGCAGGTGATGCACCTCTGCGGCGAGACGCGCGCGAAGGGCACCTGGATCATCCCGGAGCTCGTCGAGGGCTACGAGCGTCTCCACGCGCTCGGCTGGGCGCACAGCGTGGAGGTCTGGGAGAAGCCCGAGGCGCCCGGCGCCGAGCGCACGCTCGTGGGCGGCATCTACGGCGTGTGCATCGGCGGCACGTTCGCCGGCGAGTCGATGTTCCATCTCCGCACCGACGCATCGAAGATCGCGTTCGTCTCGCTTGCCGAACGACTTCGTGCATCGGGCTTCGCGCTCTTCGACGTGCAGGTCCAGAACAGGCACCTCGCGTCGCTCGGCGTGGTCGAGATCGCGCGCGCGGAGTACCTCGAAAGGCTGCGCCGAGCCCTCGCTCTGACCCCTCGCCTGCTCTGATTGCGGCTCAGCTCGATCCGCGACCGATCCCGAGTTAAACCAAGAAAAGTCGAGGGTCGAGCGCCTCGAGACGGGGTCGCGGCGGTGTAGGGCGATCTCCGACTTTGGCCCGTCCGCCCTGGACGTGCCACACTTTTATCGGCAGCTGGATTCGGGCGATTCAGCAGGCCTGTGAACGTGAGAGTTGACTGGAGCGAGCGCGACTGCTCGCGGGGCCCGAACCGCGAGAAGATCTTTGTTGATTTGGAAGAACGGGTCCGTTCGCCAAACGTAGTGCTCGGAAGAATTTGCTGGAGCGATCCCCCTTGAAGAAGTCACCCGCAACCCCGGCCACCGCGCGCCTCTCGAATGCGCCCCTTGCGAACATGACGCCGCCGGCCGAGGCCGAAGAAGCGGTCGACATGTACTTCCGCAAGATGGCGCAGGTGTCCCTGCTCACTCGCGAAGGTGAGGTCGAGCTGGCGCGGAAGATCGAGGAGGGCGAGCGCAGGATCATCGGCGCCATCGTCGACTCGGCGTTCGCCGCCTCGGAGCTCGACCACGTGAGCCGCCTGCTCTACAAGGGCCGCCTCAAGGTGCGTGACGTCGTTCGCAACGTCGACGACGAGGACGCGTTCGACGAGGCCACGATGCTCCGCATCGGCCGCCTGCTCGAGCGTCCGCTCAAGGAGCTCCACGGCACGCGCCAGGTGAAGGCGGCAGAGGCCAAGGCCGCGGCCGGCAAGACCGCCGCGAAGAAGCCGAACCCCGCGCGCAAGAAGACCAAGACCGAGATCGCGCGCGACGCCATCGTCCAGAACCTCGAGGAGCTGCGGCTCGATCGCAGCATCATCGATCGCGTCGAGAAGAAGCTCCGCATCATCCAGCGCGAGATGCCCTCGGCGAAGAAGCTCACCTCCGGCACGCTGCAGACGATCGCGGAAGGGCGGCGCCTCGCCGACCGCGCGAAGTCGGCGCTCGTCGAGGCGAACCTCCGCCTCGTGGTCTCACTCGCGAAGAAGCACGTCAACCGCGGCCTCCAGTTGCTCGACCTGATCCAGGAGGGCAACATCGGCCTCATGCGCGCGGTCGACAAGTTCGACTACAAGCGCGGCTACAAGTTCTCCACGTACGCGACGTGGTGGGTTCGTCAGTCGATCTCCCGCGCCATCGCCGACCAGGGCCGCACCATCCGCGTGCCCGTGCACAAGTACGAGAGCCTCCAGAAGCTCACACGCATGAGCCGCTCGCTCCTCCAGGAATACGGCCGCGAGCCCACCCCCGACGAGCTCGCCGAGTCGACAGGCATCCCGGTCGAGAAGGTACGCGCCGTCATGAAGATCGCGCGCGAGCCCATCAGCCTCGAGACGCCCGTCGGCAACGACGGCGAGTCGCACGTCGGCGAGTTCATCCCGGACGACTCGGGGCTCCCGCCCGACGAGGCGTACGCCCAGATGCGCTTCAACGACCAGACGCGCCAGCTCCTCAAGACCCTCACGCCGCGCGAGGAGAAGATCCTTCGCATGCGCTTCGGCATCGACGAGCCGCGCGATCACACGCTCGAGGAGGTCGGGGAGAGCTTCTCGCTCACCCGCGAGCGCATCCGCCAGATCGAGACGAAGGCGCTGCGCAAGCTCCGCCTCCCCTCGCAGCACCGCAAGCTCAAGACATACATCGGCGGCCAGTAGCCAATGAGCGTCCAGGACAACGTCGAGACGCACCTCCGCGAGAAGCTCACCCCCGAGCACCTCGAGGTGGTGAACGAGAGCCACATGCACTCGGTGGCGAAGGGCTCCGAAACGCACTTCAAGGTGGTCATCGTCTCGCCCCTCTTCGAGGGCGTGACCGCGGTGAAGCGCCATCAGCTGGTCTACGGCGCGCTCGGCGATCTCATGGGCAAGAAGCCCTCGCAGGGAGGCATCCACGCGCTCGCCATCACCTCGCGCACGCCTGCGGAGTGGGCCGCGAGCCCCGAAGCGAACGTCTCCCCGCTCTGCGCCACGAAGAAGTAGTTGCGCCTTCGCGCTAAGGATTCGCGCT
Organism: Polyangiaceae bacterium; assembly: GCA_043736975.1. Classification (GTDB taxonomy): domain Bacteria; phylum Myxococcota_A; class Polyangia; order Polyangiales; family Polyangiaceae; genus Labilithrix. Next base: position 3,231 of record JAYTBL010000315.1, on the reverse strand, counting down.
GCCAGCGGAGAGCGTCGTGTACGTCCTGAAGTCGTTCTTGTTGCTGTCGGAGTCGACGCCGTTCGGGCTCCGACCGATCGAGCCGCCCGTGGGCGGGCTCGGCGCCGACTGGCCTTCCCGGTAGACAGTGCTACCGCCGCTGCCGGTCCCGTAGGCGACGCCGTCGATGAGCTTTCCCTGGGTCGGCAAGGTGGCGTCGAACAGACCGACCTGGCCAGCGGTCGCGGCCATGCCCGCCGTCCACGTGTTGTCCGAGGGCTTGAGCACCAGGTAGCCGTTCGCGGGGATGCTCGCCGCTCCGTTGAACTTGTGGCCAGCGCCGCCAGCGCCGCCTCCCGCCGAGGCGTACCGGACCTCCCAGTTCGCGAGCGAGACCGTGCTCCCCGTCGGGTTGTACAGCTCGACCAGCTCGCTGTTCGCGCCGCTGCCGGCGGTCTGGATCTCGTTGATCACCACGTGCGTGCCGGTGGGTAGCGGCGCGTCGGTGCCCGTGTCCTGCCCGCCATCGCCGGGAGGAGTCGCCGAGTCCCGACCGGGCAGCGGGATGACGGCGAGGTCGCGCGACGCGTCACCGATGCCGCCCTCGTCATCGAGGTCGATGGGGTTCGTTCCGTTCGCGCAGGCGATCGTGACCACGGTCATGATCGGAGCAGTCGCGATGATGAACCCCCGGCTACTTGCGAGCCGCATGGTGAATTCTCGGTCTCAGTTCGTGCGGGCTGCTGCGCTGCCGTCGACGTCGGTCGTGCTCGACTCGCCTGCGACGCGCAACGCTCGCTCGCTCGCTCGCTCCCACTTGAGGATGTCCTCGAGGGCATCGACCATCGAGGTGACGACGCCACCCTTCTGATCGGCGGCGGCGCTCTGGCGCGCGCCGGCTTTGACAGAGCCTGCAGACGCGGGTCTGGCCGCCTCCACACGTCGCTCGGATGTTTGCTGCTTGGGACTTCTCATGGAACGTCGCATCCTCCCACGGCTACCGCTTTACCCGCCTCAGAGCCTAGAATTAAGCAATCGATCGTCCAGGTCTAAATCGCGACCCGTGGTCGATCACACGAAATAGTCGGGGAGAAGCTCGGAGTCCTTCATTCCCGGGGTCATCGAGTAGTGGGAGAGATCGGTGACGCCGCTCTCCCGCAAGACGTCGTCGTCCACGCAGAAGTGCCCGGTGAACTCCGAGCTCTTGCGCGTCAAGATCACGTGCGCCGCGTCCGCCATGATGTCGGGCTTCCGGCTACCACGTATGGTCGCGTCGCCGCCGAGCAGGTTCTGCACGGCCGCGGTCGCGATCACGGTGCGCGGCCAGAGCGCGTTGACCGCGATCTTCTGGCCCTTGAGCTCCTCGGCCATGCCGAGGACGCACATGCTCATCCCGAACTTCGCCATCGTGTACGCGACGTGGGGGGCGAACCACTTGGCCTCCATGTTCAGGGGCGGCGAGAGGTTCAGGATGTGAGGGTTCTCGGCCTTCGCGAGGTGGGGGATGCACGCCTGCGAGCAGGCAAAGGTGCCGCGGGTGTTGATGCCGTGCATGAGGTCGAAGCGCTTCATGGGCGTGTCGACGGTGCCGGTGAGGCTGATGGCGCTCGCGTTGTTCACGAGGATGTCGATCCCCCCGAAGGTCTCGACCGCCTGCTTCACGGCCTCGGCGATCTGCTCCTCGAACCGCACGTCGACGATGCAGGCCAGGGCCTTGCCGCCGGCCGCCTCGATCTCCGCCTTGGCGGTGTAGATGGTGCCGGGGAGCTTGGGGTGGGGGTCGGCGGTCTTGGCCGCGATGACCACGTTGGCGCCGTCCTGCGCCGCCCGGAGGGCAATGGCCTTGCCGATGCCGCGGCTGGCGCCGGTGATGAAGAGGGTCTTGCCCTTGAGCGAGGTTGCCATCGGTGAAGTGGCGACGGAGTACGATCCGGAATGGTCCTGGTCAATGGGGCAAACGGGGCAACGGGGCCTGAGCGCACGATTTTTCGCGGATGAAAGCCGTTCTTGCGGCGTTCTTGCGCCGCCGCGGAAGAAGCGCGCGAAAGAGCGTGCGCGCGGAAGAGCAGGTGCTACTTCTGGCGGTTCGCTTGCAGGGCGGCGGAGATCCTATGGGGGGCTGAGCCGTCGACAGAACGCCTGACCGAAAGGGATCTCGGACCATGAAGCGCGCTTTCGTCGTCACCTCGCTCCTCGCCCTCGTGGCCTGCACCCGCGAGCGGGTGGTCATCGTGCACGAGCCCGCCACCGACAAGAACGCGGTGGTCAACGACGGCTCGCCGATCGCGGTCGACGGCGAGCGCCCCGCGACCGACGACGAGCCGGACTGGGGGATCAAGAACCCGAGCGACGCCCAAGAGTACAGCCGCGTCATCGGGAAGGTCGCGAACATGGTCTCCGACGCCGACCTCGCCCAGCGCGTGCGACGGCGCAACCTCGCGCTCGTCAACGTCGCCTGGGAGGACACCGGGCGCGCCCAGGGCTCGGCCCTCGGCCCGAACATCTCCGATCTCTCGCTGCAGGTCCGCCGCCGCGATCCCAGCGGGCAGTTCGAGTCTTCGATCATGCCGGTCATCCGGCCGCCGAACTTCACCGATCGCAGCGGGGACGTGCCGGCCGACCGCTTCTTCGTGCGCGTCGGCAACGAGCAGGGCCAGAGCTTGCGCAGCGTGCCCCTCACCGACGTCCTCAAGAACCTGAAGGGCTTCGCCTCCAAGCCCGGCTCGATCCTCGGCTCCGGTAACCTCTTCGATGCGCGCGACTCGCACTTCCTGGTGAGCGCGCAAGCGGTGTTCCTGCCCATCCCGAAGAGCGGCAAGGCGCAGTTCAACCCGGTGCTCTTCAACTACCAGTCGTCGCCCGGCTCGCCCGCCGTGCTCACGATCCTCGTGACCCGTCAGGGCACGAGCATGCAGGTCATCGAGAACAAGAGCGACGACGCGACCGCCGCCGGCTGGGGCCAAGAGCTCTACTTCGACAACAAGGGCCAGCGCGCGGCCTTCACCGCCGAGCGCAAGGCGGACGTCGAGCAGCGCATCGCCGCGCAGGGCGGCCCGAAGACCGAGGACGACCGAACCTCGCTCCAGAAGGGCGCGGACGTCCTCTTCCTCGTGCAGGTCCCGTTGAAGCACGCGCAGCTCGGCCGCCTCGGCGGCGCGCTCCCCGGAGGTGGCGGAATGGCGCTGGGCGCGGCTCCCCCGCCGCCCGCGGCCGCTCCCGCCTCACCGAAGAAGTCCGCGGCGGCGAGCGGCC
>JAYTBL010000314.1:0-4642 GCA_043736975.1 Polyangiaceae bacterium | reverse complement strand
CTGACGGAGCGCGCTCACCACCTTCTGGTTCTGGACGTCGTCGATGGGTACCGACTTGCGACCGACCGCCACCGTCACCTTCACCGGAATCATGCGCTGCATGGGAGCGCGAAATCGCGCGCCAGTCGAGAGCAAGCGCGAGCCGAGAGGAACCTACTGAGGGTCCTGGGTGTCGGCCTCGGCGCCGAGCTGCATGCGGCGCTCGACCTCGGCGAATTTCCGCGCCGCGTCGCGATCGGGCCGCACCAGCGACGCGACGACGCCCGCCGCGAACGACAGCGCCATGGTGACGAGCCCCGGGTTCTTGAGCGGGAAGATCGCCGACGAGTGATGCAGGAGGTCGATCTGCACCGTCGGTGAGAGCCAGATGAGGAGGATCGCGGAGAACGTCCCGGTGAGCATGCTCGCCACCGCGCCGGCGGTGGAGAAGCGGCTCCAGGTCATCGAGAGCAGCAGCGCGGGGAAGTTCGCGCTCGCTGCGACCGCGAAGGCGAGGCCCACCATGAACGCCACGTTCTGCCCCTTGAAGACGATGCCGAGCGCGATGGCGATCAGCGCGAGGATCACCGTGGCGACGCGGGCGATCTTCAGCTGCTCGGCCTCCTCGGCCTTGCCCTTGCGCACGACGTGGTTCCACAGATCGTGAGAGAGCGAAGCGGCGCCCGAGAGCGTGAGGCCCGCGACCACCGCCAGGATGGTGGCGAACGCCACCGCGGAGATGAACCCGAGGAACGCCGTGCCGCCCACCGCCTCCGCGAGCAGCGGCGCGGCCATGTTGCCGCCCTTGTCCACCCCCCTCACCACATCACGGCCCACCAGCACCGCCGCGCCGAAGCCGAGGATGAAGGTGATGAGATAGAAGAGGCCGATGAAGCCGGTGGCGTAGAATACCGAGCTGCGCGCCGCCTTCGCGTCGGGCACGGTGTAGAAGCGCATGAGGATGTGGGGGAGACCCGCGGTGCCGAACATCAGCGCGAGGCCCAGCGAGATGGCCTCGAGCGGGCTCGTCACGAGCTTGCCGGGGGCGAGCACCTCGGGTCCGTACATCCGCGAGGCCTCCGCGAAGAGGCGCAGCGGATTCATGCCGAACTTCGCGAGGACGATCACCGCTAGCGCCGACGCGCCGCCCAGCAGCAGGACCGCCTTGACGATCTGCACCCAAGTCGTCGCGATCATGCCGCCGAAGAGCACGTACGCGAGCATCACCACCCCCACTGCGACCACGGCGCCCTCGTAGGGCAGGCCGAAGAGCAGCTTCACGAGCGTGCCCGCGCCGACCATCTGCGCGATGAGGTAGAACGACACCACCGTGAGCCCCGAGATCGCCGACGCGATCCGTACCGGCGCTTGCGTCATGCGGTAGGCGACGACGTCCGCGAACGTGTACTTGCCGAGGTTGCGCAGCGGCTCGGCGATCAAGAAGAGCACCACCGGCCAGCCCACCAGCCAGCCCACCGAGTAGATGAGGCCGTCGAAGCCGGAGAGCGTGACGAGCCCGGCGATGCCCAGGAAGCTCGCGGCGCTCATGAAGTCGCCGGCGAGCGCGAGGCCGTTCTGGAAGCCCGTGACCTTGGAGCCGGCGGCGAAGAACTCGCTCGCGGTCTTGGTCTTGCGCGCCGCCCACCCGGTGATGCCGAGCGTGGCCGTGATGAAGACGAAGAAGAAGAGGATCGCCGTGACGTTCGGCGTGCCGAGGGTGCTGCCCATGTCAGCGCTCCTCGCCGGAGGGCTTCGCGGCGGGCAGCGCCCGGACCCGCTCCAGCTCAGCGTCGTAGTTCCGATTGGTCCACCGTACATAGAGCCCGGTCAGCACCCAGGCGACCAGGATCACGACGGCCCCCAGCAGGATACCGAGGCTCAGGCCGGGTGTGAGCGTAAGGCCGAGCAGCGGCTTGTCGTACGCGACGAGAAGCACGAACCCGAAGTAGGTCACCAGCATCCCGGCCGTGAGGAGGAGCGCGACCCGCCACCTCCGGGCCGCGAGCGCCGCGAGTGCCCGCGATCGGTCCTCGTTCATGACGCGATGCTACCGCTTTGCGCGATCGGAAGACGGTCAGACGCCCGTGAGTCGCATGTGCTTCTTCGTCGAGGGAGTGAACGGGATCGCGTACTCGCCGCTGAAGCACGCGTGGCAGAAGTGCGTGGGATCGACGTCGCGGGTCTTGTCGCCAGTCTCGGTGACCGCGGTGAGCATGCCGTCGAGCGAGAGATACCCGAGCGAGTCGGCCGTGACGTAGCGCGCGATCTCCTCGACGGAGTGGCTCGAAGCGATGAGCTCGCGGCGCGTCGGCGTGTCGATACCGTAGAAGCAGGGCCACTGCGTGGGCGGGCTCGAGATGCGGAGGTGAACCTCGCGCGCGCCGGCGTCCCGGATCATCTTGATGATCTTGCGGGAGGTGGTGCCGCGGACGATCGAGTCGTCGATCACCACGACGCGCTTGCCCTTGATCACGTTCTGCACCGGGTTGAGCTTCAGGCGCACGCCGAAGTGACGGATCGACTCCTGCGGCTCGATGAACGTGCGGCCCACGTAGTGCGAGCGGATGAGCCCCATCTCGAAAGGGATCCCGAGCGCGCCGGCGTAGCCGATGGCCGCGGGGACGCCGGAGTCGGGCACGGGGATGACGACGTCGGCCTCGGCGGGGTTCTCGCGCGCGAGGCGGCGGCCGAGCTCCTTGCGGACGTCGTAGACGCTGCGGCCGTTGAGCTGCGAGTCGGGACGTGCAAAGTACACGTATTCGAAGATGCAGCGCTGGGGCTTGGGGAGATCGGGGAGGCGGATGCTCCGGATCCCCGAGGCGTCGATGACCAGCATCTCGCCCGGCTCGACGTCCCGCACGTACTCGGCGCCGATGAGGTCGAACGCGATCGGCTCGCTCGCGACCACGTGCGCGTCCTTGCTGCGGCCCGGCAGGATCCCGAGGCACAGGGGACGGATGCCGCGCGGGTCGCGCACCGCGATGACCGTGTCGGGCGTCATGAAGAGGAGCGAGTAGGCCCCCTGGACCTGCGCCAGCGCGTCGACGACGCGATCGGCGAGCGAGATCTCGCGGCTGCGGGCGACGAGGTGCACGAGCACCTCGGTGTCGGAGGTGGAAGAGAAGATCGAGCCCTGCTGCTCGAGGTCGGCGCGGACCTCGTCGGCATTCGTGAGGTTGCCGTTGTGACAGACCGCGAGCGAACCGCCGGAGTAGTCGACCGCGAACGGCTGAGCGTTCCGGATGTGCGAGCCACCTGCGGTGGAGTAGCGCACGTGGCCGATGGCGATCTTGCCGGGGAGCTTCTGGAGCTGCTCGGCGCCGAACGTGTCCTGGACGAGGCCCATCGCGCGGTGGGCGTAGAGGCCTTCGCCATCGCTCGTGACGATCCCCGCCGACTCCTGCCCGCGGTGCTGGAGCGCGTGGAGCCCGAGGTACGCGATGTTCGAGGCCTCGGTGTGGCCGTACACCGCGACCACGCCGCACTGGTCGTGGAAGCGGTCATCGTCGTCCTCGAAGAGCTCGTTACCTCGTGCGTCGACCAGACCGCGCGCGGGGACCGGGTTTCGCGGCTGCGGGCTGTCGAGCACGGTGAGATGACGGCGCATCGGCTGAGCGGAACCTAGTCGGCCGCTGCCACGGATGCCAGCCCGAGCGGAGCAGATTGCGCAAAGCGGGGCTCCGTTGAATCGCCCGGCCGAGGTGTCGTCCAGAGGACGCTTCCGAGCTCGGCCTCGGGGGCGCCCGGGCTGGAGACGAGAGCAGCAGCGGCCGCCTACGCAAGCTCCCCTGACTTCTCTCGTTCTGTCTCTGGCCTGAGGCGCGAGGCCTGGTGCCCGAGGGCCAGCGCACCGCTAGCGCACCGGGCCCGGGTAGGTCGCGGTGATCGCGATCTTGTACCGGGCGTGCTCGTGCTTGACCCCGTCGAGCGCGAGCGCGGAGAGCCGGGTCTTCACCGCCGTCTGGCAGGCGCTCACCGCCTTGACGTTCTTCAGCGAGCGCCCTTCCTTGGGTGTCGCCACGTTGATCGCCTTGCGCTTGAAGCTCACGTCGGCGACGTACACCACCGTGCCGCCGCCAGCGTCCTTGGGGATGCAGCCGGCGCTCTCCTCGATCGCCTTCGCGAGCGCCTTCTCGACCTCGGCGACGTGATCGCATTGTTCGGGCGAGGTCTTCTTCGGCCCGGGATCCTGGCAGAGCAGCGCCTTCGCCTCGCCGAGCGTCGGCTTGTCGTCCGTCGCCGTGGTGTCCGCGGGGGCTGCCGCGGCGGGCGGGGCTCCCGCGTCGGCGGCGGCGCCGGCGGCGACCGCGTCCGCGCGCGGTCGACGCCACAGGTAGAGCGGGATCGCCACCAGCACCAGGCCGAGGAGCAAGGCCACGATCATCTGCAGGCGCGCCGGACGATCGGCGGCGGCGAGATCGAGCTGGCTGAAGCTTCCGCGCGATGTGGAGCGCGGCTCGGACGGCGGGACCGACGCCCGCGAGAGCGAAGGCGCGCCCTTCGAGATCGGCGCGCTCTCGCCGGACGACGAAGCGGGACGGCGCACCGAGGGCGGCGCGGGCGTCGGGTTCGTCGAGTCATCCGAAGAATCGGCCATGCTGCGCGCCTTTTCGAGGGAGAGTCTTCTGCCCGCGCGCGATCAGGCCGGATCGATCATGGCGCG
>JAYTBL010000313.1:0-10991 GCA_043736975.1 Polyangiaceae bacterium | reverse complement strand
TCGCGGCCAGCCCCGTTTCACCGCCCGCGTTGTGCGCGCTCGGTGGCGCAGCGACAACGTCCTCTTCGGGCAACCCGCGTTTCCAAGTTGGAAACGGTCGGCTGGTTCGTCGGCGACCGTGGTCGGCGATGCCCCAGGCACGGCCCCGCGTTCATAGCACTGACCGAGAGGTCTGCAATATGAACTAACAATATAAAACCGTAGGTTTATGCAGATCCGAATCCTGCAGTGACTCTGGAATCTTTCGTCACAGCGGCCCACCCGCATCCCCAGCTGCATCAGATTTACCGTCTCGAATGGGTCCCCATGTGGCCTCGATGGCAACGGCGGGGACTCCGGCGGTGGTGGCCTTCGGGAGCGGGCTCGCGCGAAGTGGTGCCACGATGCATTCGAGCGCGTTCGCCGCGACCGGGCCTCCAGGTGCGAACCGGATGTCCGTCACCTCGGCGGTGCCGCGCGAGCCCGTGATGGCGACAAGGGCCAACGCACCCTCCACCAGATCGCCGCGCTGCTCGAGGCGGCGCGCGCACGTCTCCAGCTCGTCGGCGATGCGGTCGACGACCCGCTGCGCCTCCGGGTCCGTCATGAAGTGCGCGCCCACGAGGCCGACCGCCCCTCGCGGGCGACGCGCCACGTACGCGTAGCCGTCCTTGCTCGGCGGAGCCGCGGCATCCGGCGAAGCTCCGCGAACGTCGAGCGACTCGGGCACGACATCGCGCCCGGCGGGCGAGCAACCGAGCACGAGCAGCGCCGCAACCAAGGCGTGTCTGCGGCGCGAAGCGGCGTTGCGCAGCCAAGGCGAATCACGCCGGACAGGTCGCAACACGGGGAGGCTCACGAAGTGAGGGGCGGAGCCCCACCTACTGGTGTCTGTCCCTGAATTCCGAGACGAGATCGGGCACGGGCACGGGCACGGGCACGTCGAGAGCGAGAGGGCCGTTCAGCTACCCCGGCGTTTACCAGCACCGGCTCGTTCGGCGACGACGTGCGCGCGCAGTTCCAGTTCTCGCTGCGCTTCGGCGACGGAGGGCTGTGCAACGGCATCGAGCCCGGCACTCCGATCGATGAGTAGTGCCGTCGCCGAGGGTGATGCGCGCCGGGCAGGTCGCATCCGGAGACCCAGGCGTGCTCTTCGGCGCGAAGCGCCGGTCGCCGAAGGCGAGGCGCGCCGGCCACGTCGCATCACGGGGAGGCTCACGAAGTGAGGGGCGGAGCCCCACTAGTTGTTCGGCGAGCCGCACTTCAGCCAGGTGTTGATCTTCTCGATCGCGGCCGCCGGAAGCTGCGCGCCGCTCGGCATGTGAACGCCGCACGCGCCCGGATCTGCGATCATGTTGCAGCCCATCGCCGCCTTCTTGTCGTCGGTGCTGCACGGGTTGATGTACGGCAAGCCGGTGCTGATCGTGAACGCCTGCAGCTTCGTCCAGGTCGTCACCGGATCGCTGGGCTCGATGCTCGGCTCGTTGCGCGGCGTCGTCCCGCCGTGGCAGTTCGTGGTCCCGCAGTTCGCGACCCCGAAGGCGCTGAGGATGTCCTTCGAGAACGAGACCGTGCACGCGCCGGCGTCGACGAGCGCGCCTCCCGCGGCGACGCACGCTGGCTTCGAGGCTGCCGCTGGGTCGGTGCCCGCCTCGCTCGCGACCTCGCTCGTCACGCCCGGCGGACGCTGTCCTGCCAGAGCGTTCGGCCCGCCGTAGGCGGGATCCCCTTTGCCCAGCTGGTAGTCAGTCGTGCACGCGGCGACGAGAGCGACGACGGCACTCAGCAGACACGCAGCAGCGAGGAAGGTGCGAACGCGCATGACCACCATTGTGGCGCCTGCACAGCATGCTGGCCACCGCTTTGGCGTGCGCGCGAGCGCACGTTGTCGGATTTGGATCACCTCGGATCCACCCATTTATTTGAGCGCGCGCGCCGATTTTCGGACTGGAGAGGTGCGGGGTGCTCGCTATACTCGAATCACCTGGAGGCTTTCGAATGCGCCGCTCGCACCTCGCTCTGCTCGTCGTAGGACTGCTCGCTTTCGCCTCGGGCTGCGTGAAGGTCGCGCCGTACGAGCGTGGAATGCTCGCGCACCCGACGATGACGGCAGAAGAGATCGCGATCGGTCTCGATGGTCATGTGCGAGCCGTCTCGGAGGGCGCTGCGGGCGGCCTCGGCGGCGGCGGCGGCGGCTGCGGCTGTAACTGATCCGTCAGCGACCGATCGAGCTCGGCCGGTGCGCGCGTGCGCGCTCGCGCGCGTGACGGAACAGCAAGACCGCCGCAGTAATCTGCACAGGTCTGTGAGAACTTCCGCTAGCGTTGCTGCGTGACTTTGCGCCTGCTCACGCGCGCACGTCTTCTCGCGGCCGCTCTCCTCCTCGCGTTGGCTCTCGCTCCGCGAGTCGCCTTCGCTGTCGGTGAGGACGCTGCCATCCGCGAAGCCGTGCAGCAGATCATGACCGAGGACTATCCCGGGAGCCTGGGGCCGGCGAAGAAGAAGCTGCAAGACCAGCTAGGCGCCTGCCTGAAGAAGGGCTGTAGCCCGGCGGTCAAAGGCGAGGTCTACGTCGCGATCGGCATGGTCGCGTCGCAGCTCGGTCAGGCCGAGGAGGCGAAGCAGAACTTCAAGAACGCGATCGGCGCGAACCCTGACGCGAAGCTCCCGGCCTCGGGCGTGACGCCCGCGATCAAGTCGCAGTTCGACGAGGTCTCTGGCACCAAGGCCGGCGCCGGTGGCGACGACTCGGGCGACGCCCCTCCCGAGCCCGGGGGCGGCGTCGCGGGCGCGATCAAGCTGATTCAAGAGGCGCTCAAGGCCGACCAAGAAGGTCGCCTCGAGGAGTGCATCGAGAAGGACAAGGCGGCCCTGAAGATCGACGAGATGCCGCGCACGCGCCTCCACCTCGCGTCCTGCGAGAGCCGCAGCGGGAAGCTCGTCGACGCGCTGAAGGACGCGCAGAAGGCCCTCGAGGTCGGCATCCAGAAGCGTGATGCCGGCGTCATGAAGGTGGCGCGCACGCGCGTGAAGGAGCTGCTCGACCGAATCCCTCACGTCACCTTCGTGCCGCCTCCGGGGGTGCAGGACCTGTCGGTGAAGTTCGACGATCGCCCGGTCCCCAACGAGGCGCTCACCAAGAAGTTCTCCGTCGACCCGGGCAAGCACAAGGTCACCGCCGAGGGCTCGGTGAACGGCTTCCCCGCGACCTTCGACGAGGAGTACGACATCAAGGAGAAGGAGTTCCTCACCGTCCGCATCACGCTCAAGCCGCCCGCGAACGACTACATCACGCCCGGCCAGATCAAGTGCATGCTCGCGGCGAAGAGCCAGGAGGACGTCCAGAAATGCCTGCCGCAGAACCGGAAGAATATCGTCGTGCGCGTGGCCGCCGACCTCTCCGGCTATTCCGACACCAACGCGGTCGCGGTCTACACGCCGGCCCTCAATGCGTCGATCGTGTCGCCGACCGCGGGCTGGAACGTGGGCGGCAACATCATCCTCGACGCCGTGAGCGCGGCCTCGCCGGATATCGTCTCGACCGCCTCGCCGCCCTTCGAGGAGTTCCGCTACGCGGGCGGTCTCACCGCCGGCTACAAGCCCGGTCTCTACGGCGCGCAGGCGACGGGGAACATCTCGTCGTCGGTCGACTACGTCTCGTACACGGGAGGCATCCGCCTCATCGCGGACCTCAACGACAAGCTCATCACGCCGACGATTGGTTACTCCTACAGCCTTGACCGCATCGGCCGTGGCCCCAATAACTACCAGAACAAATTCAATCCCTTCAAGGGTCGCCTCGACACCCATGAGTTCGAGGCCGGGGTCACCTTCGTCATGTCGCCGACCTCCATCCTCCTCGTCGGCGGCACCGCGCAGTTCGAGCGTGGGGATCAATCGCAGCCGTACCGGTACGTCCCGATGTTCGACCCGGTCACGGTCGCTCCGTTCGTTCCGAACGGGGCCACCATCGACCTCGTGAACCGCACCCGCCTCCCCGTGCGGCCGCTCGAGCAGCTCCCCACGGAGCGCGACCGCTACGCCGTGGGTGGCCGCTTCAACAAGCGAATGAACCCGACCTCGACGCTCCGGCTCGAGCAGCGCTTCTATGTGGATACCTGGGGCCTCAAGGCCTCGTCGACCGACATGCGCTACATGGTCGACCTCTCCCGGCATCTGCGTGTCTGGCCGCACGCCCGCATCCACGCGCAGAGCGGCGTGAACTTCTACAAGCTCGCCTACTCCGCCACCCTCGATCCCAACGGCGGCATCGTGCTCCCGCTCTACCGCACCGGCGACCGCGAGCTCGCGCCGCTCATCACCGGGACGGGCGGCGGCGGAATGCGAATCGCGCTTGGTGAGCCTGAGGGCGAGATAAAATATGGCATAACGCTCGTGGGTGACGTCATGTACACGCGCTACCTCAAGTCGCTGTACGTGACGACGCGCACCGGTGTCTACGGCTCGGTCGGCTTCGACGTGGAGTTCTGAAATGCAGCAAACCCACTCCTCTCTCCGCACGCGAATCGGCACGGCGCTCACGGCGACCGCCGGGATGGTGTTCGTCGCCGGGTTCGGAAGCTCGTGCAATCTCGATCCGGTGCATCGCGCGGGCGTGAACAACCTCGGCGACGAGAACGCGAGCCAGTACCCGGTCGAGAGCGAGTACCACCGCCCGGGCGAGCCGTGCTCGCTCTGCCATTCGAAGGACGGCCCAGCGAGCAGCGAGTACGTGCTGTCCGGCACCATCTTCTGGGGACCGGACCGCTACGACCGCCGCGTCGACCAGGCGTACGTGCGCATCGGCGGCCCCGAGAAGACGACGAAGTGCTTCGTCACCAACTGCAACGGCAACTTCTTCGTCAAGGCCGAGGACTACAAGAACCTGAAGTTTCCGCTGCTCGTCTCGGTGGAGCGCGTGAACCTGCCGGGCGGCCGGGGACCGAACGACGAGAAGCCGCTCGCCGTGCGCCGGATGGCGGGCCACATCGGTCGCGAGCCCTCGTGCGCGACCTGTCACATCCTCGGGCTGCGCGACTTCGGTTCGCCCGGGCAGATTCGCCTCTTCGACACCGAGGCTGCCGTCGAGGCGGCGCGCCCGCCGATCCCCCAGAACTGCCCGAACGAAGAGCCGCGTGAGACCCGCTGCCCGGAGGATCGGTTTTGAAGCCCTCGTTCCTGCGCTCGCGCGCCACCAGCCTCGAGGGCGCGTTCGTGCTCTCCGTCGCCAGCGTGGCCATCGCCGCGGCGACGACGCTCTCTTGCGCCTCTACACCCGACACGGACCGCGTCACCGACGTCATCGTCCCCGACTTCGACACGTACGTGCAGTACGTCGACTCGTACCTCACGCGCCGGTGCGGCTCGCTCGACTGCCACGGTCAGCCCGGCCGCGCCTACCGCGTGTACAGCCGCGAGGGCTATCGGCTCTACAGCATCCAGGACGGCGGCCTGGTCTCGGGCCAGCAGCCCACCGCGCCCGAAGAGCAGCGCGCGAACTTCCAGGCGCTGATCGCGATCGAGCCCGAAGAGATGACACGCCTGATGGCGCGCCAGGGCCAGGACCCGAACCGCCTGCTGTTCCTGCGCAAGCCACTCAGGGAAGAGCGCCACAAGGGCGGCCCCTCGATGGCGATTGACGATCCCGGCTACCGCTGTGTGGTCTCGTGGCTGAGCATCCGCGTCGTCGACGGTGCGGGGGTCCCGATCCCCAAGGCCCAGCGCGAAAAGCTCTCGGCGAACGCGATCCGTAGCTGCGCCGACGCGACGAATTTCCCGTAGGCCGCCGCGACCTCGTCGACCTCGTCGACCTCGCCTCCGCCTTCGTCCGCCTTCGTTCGCCTTCGAAAAGAAGAGACCCCCGCTTCTTGCGAAGCGAGGGTCTCGGTCGAGCGCTCCCCCCAGAGCGCTCGTTGGCGTCGCCTTCGATCAGCCCGTGACGTTGATGTTCACGACGCCGTCGATCGCCCTGCCGTTGTAGAAGTCGCGAACCCGGCGCATGTCGCCGCGAGCGACGGAGAAGAGGTACGCAGCCGCCGCCGAAGCGCCGAGCTCTGCACCGCGACCCGTATACGCGCCGCCGGTCTCGCCGGTGCCCTGGTCCCAGCCCGACGCCTGCGTCGCCGGGTCCACGTCACCAAACCAGCCGCTCTTCGTGTAGCCGTTGCCCATGACGTAGACGACATTGGAGCCCATCGGCGTGCCGTCGCCCCAGCCGGGGCGGCTGAACGGCGCCTTGTACGTGTCGCCCGTGATGACCATCGAGATGCGGTCGGCGAGCGTCTTCGACGAGCAACCCGGGTCCGCCTTCGACTTCGCGAAGTCGTAGAGGCCGTTGAACATCTTGCCCATCGCGACGGCCTTGACCGCGGCGGCGGCATCGCCACCGGCGAAGATACCGTGCGGATCATCGTTCCACATGGGAAGCATGAGCATCGAGGTGAGGCCGAGCGAGAAGGCCTTCACCGTGGTGATCATCGCGTTCGAGACGTTCGTGACCGATGTGGGCGTCGTTCCGGTGATCCCGAAGAGCGCCAGATCCGAGGCCGTCGGAGTCAGCTGGGCGGCGAGGTTCTTCGAGAGGAGGTTGACCGCCACCTTGCCGGTGCCGTACCCCTTCGCGACCGTGGTGCGCCCCGCGGCAGCATTCAGTCCGAGGAAGGCCTTGTAGTACGCCTCGGCGAGCGACCCGTTCTCGGGCGCCTGGAGGAGCGCCTTCGAGGCCGCGCTGTTGAACAGATCGATGAGCTGGGAAGCCGCGCCGACGGCGGCTACCGCGGGAGCGCCCGCCGCCGCGCCGAACTGGAGGTTGCCGATGGCGAGCACCGGCAGCAGCGTCGGGTTGGCCTGCTGGATGGCCGCCGCCGAAGCGTGGATGCTGTTGCCGCCCAGGTCGGTGAGCGCGTTCCCGGTGTGCGTCTGGTTGGTGCCGGCCATGAATGCCGAGATCTTCCACTTGGAGTTCGGCGCCTGCCACGGAGAGTCCGGGGCATGGGTGTACGGCTTGTCGTAGCCGACCGCCGGGATGCCCTTACCGAGCGCGTAGTGCGAGTACTGCGGGTTCGTCGAGGCGATCACCTTGGTGAACGGGAACACCTGGGTGAAGTTCGCGAGGCCGCCGTTACCGGCTGCGATGTTGAACGCGAGGTTGGTGTTGGCGCAGCTTGCGCTGTCTGCGGCGGCCGTTCCCGCTGTCTCTCCCACCACGTTGAGGAAACGCGAACGCTCGATGCCGAGGCACGCTGCCACCGTCGCGCTCCACTTGAGGAATTCGCGTCGTCCCGGGCCACGAAGCTCTTTCAATCGCTGGTCGACCATGACGAGGACTCCTTACTGACAGGTGTGCGCGGCGGAGAGCAGCGCAGCAATGGCGAGCTTCGCGCCGTCGGTTGCATTCTTGGCGATCGCATCGTTCGCGATCGCAATATGTTCGTCGCGGGCCGGCTTGCCCATGAGGCAACTGAGTCCGTCCTTGGTGAACTTACCGTCGGCACCGAGGACCTTCACGCCCGGACAGGCGGGAGCGGCCCAGGTGGCGGCGACGGGATCGTACGAGGCCATGGCGAAGATATCGAACATCTTCGCCGCTGCGGACGTCGAGGCGAAGGGCGCCTCGGGAACGCGGCCGTTATAGTTGGCAGCGCCGAACGCTGCCGCCGTACCGTTCTGCATGTAGATGGCCTGGCCGCTGGCCTGGCCCGCAGGACGCGTGCCGCCGCCGGTGAGGCCGCGGCTCGTGAGGATCGAACCGAGGGAGCCGAGCGAGATCTTCCCGCATCCGTGGAGGCGAGAGGTGACCTCGGGAGAGCCGACGATTTTGATCTGCGCAGGCTCGGTGGCCGGGTTGGTATCTGCGCCGGGAGACGAAGCACCAGGATCGTTCGAGTGGTCGAACGTGGTTTCTTCGCTGCCGGCGGTACCTGTTCCGTCACCGTTGCCGACGCGACCGTCCGACAGCGTGTCGGAGGTTCCGTTCGTACAGGCGCCGAGCGCGAGGGCCGCGGCGCCAATCAGGGCGAGAGTGATGCGTTTCATGATCTTTCTGACTCCCTTCCCTGCTTTAGAACTTCACGAAGTCTTCGGCCTTGAAGACCTGGCGGATGGTTTCTTTGAGCTTCTGCCCGTTGGTATTGAAATCCTTCGCGAGAGCGTCGGTGACAGCCACCGGGATCGTCGCGAGGTCGTTGACGATGTCACCGCGCGAGAGCGCGTAGTTCCACACGCGGTTGACCGCGCAGCGGCCGACCTCCGGGTCATCCGCGATCGCTGCGCCGAGGCCAGTGAGGTCCGTGACCTTCTTGTCCGCGCGCCATGCGAAGTACGCGCCGGCAGCGGGCTGGAAGTCGGTGGCGTTGGTCTTGGGGTTACCGGGGATCGGGACCTCGACTTGCGATGCCGCCTGGAGGAGCCCCTTGTCGTCGAAGTTCGCGAAGAGCTGAGCCTGGTGGTTCATGCTCGTGTGGCAGTTGGCGCAGATGACAGCCGACGTATCCTGGAAGTCAATGCGCGCCGCGGGCGTGTTCTTCTTGCCCGTGATGCTGTCGAACGGCTGCGCGCCGGTGAACGTGCCGTTGCCCATCGCGACCGGTGTCTTGGAGTACTCCGCCGGCATCTTGCTGCAGGCGAACGTCTCCTGGACGAAGCGAACGCGGCGGAAGGCCATGTTCGCGAAGTACTGCGCCTGGAGGCCGGGGTCCGTGAGGAGACCGACCGTCGCGCCGCCCCCTGGGCCCGCGGCGCAGGCGGCCGGGGTGAAGACGCCCGTCGTCGCGTCGAAGGTGGGGCAGGTGTTGGTGGTGGCCGTGAAGAGCTCCTTGTGGGAGCGGCCCTCGACGACGACCTGCGCGGAGAAGTTCGCGGCCGCATCCTTGTTGGGCATGCCCGCCTGGACGGCGCCGACCTGACCGGTGCGGTACGTGTCCTTGAAGAACTTGATCATGACCGTCGTGAACTTCGGGTCGGCGATCATCGTGTCGACGGCCTTCTCGTAGACGACCTTCTTGGCCGCGTCGTCGGCTGCGCCTTCGATCGCCTTGATTTGCTCGAACGTCGGCAGCTGATCGTTCAGCTTCAGGCTCGCGGTGCGGAGCGCCTCGCCGTAGTCGGTCTTGCGCGCGTCAAGCAGCTGCTTGACCTGCTCTTCGGGGGTCTTCGGCGTCGTCGGGGTCGTGGGGTTCGAAGGATTGTTCGGGTCCACGGGGGTCTGCCCACCGTTCACCGAGTTCGGATCCTCAGAGCTTCCACAGCCCGCAAGGGCGACCGCAAGGCCGAACGCAGCCAGCGTCCACGTGGGGGTTCGCAAGGTGCCACGTCGCATCGTCTCCCTACCTTTCTTCGACATGAGATGAACTGAACCGGAACGTTGCAGTCACCGTGCCAGCTCTCTCGAGCACCCGGCACGGTGAGAAAGACTCAGAAGAAGATCGCCCTGTTGTTGACGAACACCGCGGTGAAGCCGGCGATGTTGGTGATGGACCCACCGTTGTGGGCGTTCCCCGCCGTGACCTTCGTAACGAGCAGGCTCGTCGCGAGGTTGCCCTCATTGAGCTTCTGCATCACCTGATTGCAGACCACGGTCTGGTCGCCGCCGTTGAGCGATAGCCCTGCCAGGCCAGCTCCGTGGCAGCCCGCGCAATTCAGGTTGAAGCCGCCGCCGCCGCGCAGCGCGGGCAGGACGTTGGCGGTGAAGCCCGGTACATCCTTGCAAACCTTGGGTTTCTCGATGACCGTCACCTTGCCGGGCTCGAGCTTGTCGACCTCGATCCGGATCTTGTCGGCGGCGAAATCGAAGGGCGACCAGCCCGCGGCCGTGAAGAAGGCTGAGCCAGGGCCGAGCACGGTGTCCGCGCCGCCAGGGACCGTCTGATCGGTGTTCGAGAAGGTCTCCGCCCCGTCGGAGATCTCCGTCTGGCCCCCCGCGTTCGCCTTCGCGAGGACCTTGATGAACCTTGGCCGATAGATGTGCACGTCGGTGCCGGCCGCGGCCCGAAGCTTGATATTGCTCAGAGAAAGGATGCCGCCGACGAGGGAGGCATCGAACAGGAGGCGCACCCCGGTGAGACCGGCGGTGGCGGCCTTGCTCATGTCGATGTCGTTCGCGCCGCTCTTCACCGCGACCGCGTCGATCGACGGCTTTTTCTGAGACTGGATGATGGCCGACTCGTACTTCAGCCAGTCGATGACCTTCTGCTCGAAGGTCGGGTCGTCACCGATCGCCGGGCCGGCGTGCGCGCCCTTGGTGAGGACGGTGCTCTGGTAGTAGTCCGCGACGACCACGCCGTTGTGGCCCTTGATCGACTTGTAGGCGTCGGGACCGGCCAGAAAGGTCGGCGGAGCAGGCTTGCTGCTGCCCTCCTCGTGGCAGGTCTTGCCGCACTTCTGCTTGAAATCGGACTCCACGGCGCGGAAGAGGACCTCTTCCTGCGGGGGACCGCCGGGATTTCCAGAGGATCCGCCGTCGCCGCTGCTGGAGCCCCCACTCGCGCTGCCGGAGCTTCCAGCCCTGTTTCCCAGCGTGTTGGCGGGATCATCGGAGCATGCCACGACGGTGCTGGTGAGCGCGATTGCGAGCCCAACGGTGAGTGCAGTGAGCGGATTCGAGGTGATATTCGCCATGTAGGTTCCTCGCGAGCGGGTGGGAGAGAAGCAGGCCCCGGGCCAGGTCGCTGCGCAGCGTAAATCCTGAGGAAAAGTAGTAACCTACATGTGCGTCGCGGCCTCGATGGATCGGGGTGGATCGGGGTGGATGGACCAGGGGCCACCCGGGGTCGGACGTGAAAAATCCGGTGGCGACGTCCGCTTGGGCGGTTTCGTTGCTTGCCAGACAACGGAATCGCTGGGGGTGCGTCTTCGTCCGACGCCGGCTCAGGATTTTTCGGCGACGCTCGCCGCCGCGTGGATCGTCGGGGGCCCTCGGGGGCGAGTGCCCACGGACGTAGGGGCGGCAGCACCCGTTGCCGGGGGAGATCATCGCTCGTCCATGCCCCGAGACGACACTCCCGCAGGTGACGCAC
>JAYTBL010000312.1:0-11008 GCA_043736975.1 Polyangiaceae bacterium | reverse complement strand
CGGCGGCGGGAATCGGCAATGTTGCGGTCGATGCGCTGGGAAGAGCTTTGTATCCGGTGAACGAGAGCGGCACGCCAAGACTCTCTGTTCGGCGAAACCTGCCAACTGGGGCTGACGACAAGACGTTCGGTGTCAGCGGTATCGCCCAGACGCCTGGGGGCGCCGCGACGGTTGCCGTGTCCGTCATCGCGCTTGTTCAGCGCGACGGTCGAATTCTCGTCGGGGGACATCGACAGGTGGTCGGCGACAACGGCCTGACGTTCGCGCGCTTCTGGCCTTGATCTCTGGGGTGGCGATGAAAGACTTCCTCCTCCTCATGCACGCCGACGCCACCCGTGAAGCACCTCCCGAGAGCTGGGAGCGCTACTTCGCGAAGCTCGGGGTGTTCGAGGGCGGGAGCTCGATCGGCGCCGGGACGACCCTCCGCAAGGAGGGCACGCCCGGGCCGAGCGCCGATCACCTCACGGGCTACATCCGCGTCCGCGCCGAGAGCCTCGAGGCCGCGCAGGCGCTCGCCGGGCGGAATCCCGTCTACGAGTCCGGCGGCTCCGTCGAGGTGCGGGAGTTGCCGCGCGACGGATCGCGGCGGCCCTGCTATTGCTCACCCATGCCGCGCAACGTGCACGTGGGGCTCATCCAGGCTGCGACTCCGTACGAGGCGGGGTGGTCGATCGCGAAGACGCAGAAGGCTGCGCTCGACGTGCACCTGCCGCTCATCGAGGAGGCCGGCAAGAAGGGCGTCCAGATCCTCGGGCTCCAGGAGATCTTCAACGGGCCGTACTTCTGCCCCAGCCAGGATCCCTTCTGGTACGACGCCGCCGAGGCCATGCCCGGTCCCACCACCGAGCTGATGCAGGCGCTCGCGAAGAAGTACCAGATGGCGATGGTCGTCCCGCTCTACGAGCGTGAGCAGGCCGGCGTCTACTACAACAGCGCCGCGGTCATCGACGCCGACGGGGCGTACCTCGGCAAGTACCGCAAGCATCACATTCCGCACACCAACCAGTTCTGGGAGAAGTTCTTCTTCAAGCCCGGCAACGGCGGCTTCCCGGTGTTCCAGACCCGCTACGGCAAGGTCGGCGCGTACATCTGTTACGACCGCCACTTCCCCGAGGGCGCGCGCGCGCTCGGCCTCAACGGCGCGGAGATCGTCTTCAATCCGTCGGCGACGGTCGCGGGGCTCTCGCAGTACCTGTGGAAGCTCGAGCAGCCGGCGCACGCGGTGGCGAACGGGTACTTCGTGGCCGCGTCGAACCGCGTCGGCACCGAGGCGCCGTGGAACATCGGCAAGTTCTACGGCACGAGCTACATCGTCGGCCCGCGCGGCGACTTCCTCGCCACCGCCTCCGAGGACAAGACCGAGCTGGTGAGCGCGGTCTGCGACCTCGATCTGATCGACGAGGTCCGCAAGACCTGGCAGTTCTACCGCGACCGCCGGCCCGACGCGTACGACGACCTCGTCGAGCCCTGACCGCGCTGATTGCCCATGGCGTACCGCGACCTGAGCGAGCAAGCCGACGAGACCGACCCCGAGGCCGCGGTGATCGCTCTCCTCCGAACGCGCGCGGGCCGCGTGCGCACGGCCATCCACGTGCCGCTGCTCCTCGGCGGCATTTTCGGCGGCGCGGTGCTGTACGTCGCGCTGCGCGAGCTGCAGTTCGCGACCAACGGCGCGCTCATGCCGACGCTCGCCGAGCAGCACGGGCTAGACCTCGCGGAGCTCGAGGAGTCGACGCGCCTGCTCGAGTGAGCAGCCGAGGGAGCTTGACAGGGTGGTCTCCGGCGCGAGAACGTCTTGGTTTCCTTGGGCGGAGGGCGTTTCGAATGAGCGATGGGACCGGTCGGAAGTGGACGAGCGCCGAGGTGCGCGCGAAGCACAAGGAGCTCCTCTTTCCGAGCGTGGGGACGTTCTACGAGGAACAGGTCGTTCTCGAAAGCGGCAAGGGAGCTCGGCTCAAGGATCTCGACGGGCGTGAGTACCTCGACTTCTTCGGCGGCATCCTCACGGTCTCGCTCGGCCAGGCCCACCCCAAGGTCAACGCCGCGTTGCACGCCCAGATCGACCGGCTCGGCCACGTCTCGACGCTCTACCCGACGGTAGGTATCGTCGAGCTCGCGCAGAAGCTCATCGACCTCGCGCCCGGCAAGATCAAGCAGGCCGGCAAGGCGTTCTTCACCGCGAGCGGCACCGAGGCCGACGAGACCGCGGTGGCCCTCGCGCAGATCGCGACCGGTCGTCAGGAGCTCATCGCGCTCCGGCACGGCTACCACGGGCGCTCGATGCTCGCGCAGTCGCTCACCGCGCACGCGAAGTACCGCGCCATCCCCACCCAGATCGCCGCCATCAAGCACGCGCACTCCCCGTACTGCTACCGCTGCCCGTACGGGGCGACCGTGGAGCACTGCGGCATCCGCTGCGCGACCGACCTCGAGGAGCTGATCCAGACCACCACCACCGGCCAGATCGCCGGCTTCATCGCCGAGCCGATCCAGGGCGTGGGCGGCTTCATCGTCGCGCCCGACGGCTACTTCAAGACCGCGGTCGACATCGTGAAGAAGTACGGCGGCCTCTTCATCTGCGACGAGGTGCAGACCGGCTTCGGGCGCACCGGCGGCAAGATGTGGGGCATCGAGCACCACGAGGGCGTGGAGCCCGACATCATGACGATGGCGAAGGGCATCGCGAACGGCATGCCCATCGCGGCGTGCCTCGCCACGGTGCAGGTCGCCGACAGCTGGAAGGCGGGCAACATCTCCACCTTCGGCGGTAACCCCATCACCACCGCCGCCGCCAGCGCCACCATCGACGTCATCGTCGAGGAGAGGCTCGCCGACAACGCCACCGTCATGGGCAAGGTCCTGCGCGACGGCCTCGAAGGCCTGCAGAAGAAGTACGCGAAGGTCATCGGCGACGTCCGCGGCAAGGGCCTCATGCAGGCCCTCGAGCTGGTGAAGGACGAGACCGGGAAGGACCGCACGCCGGACGCCGCCGCCACCAGTCGACTCTTCGAGGAGTCGAAGAAGCAAGGCCTCCTCATCGGACGCGGCGGTCTCTACGGCAACGTGGTCCGGATCGCCCCGCCGCTCAACGTCACGCGCAGCGAGATCGTCGAGGGCCTGAAGGCCCTCGACGCATCGTTCGCCGCCTTTGCCGAGACCACTCCATGACCAACGCTCTCCCCTCCGCGGACGCGCACGGGCTCTCGAAGGATCGCCTCGAGAACGATCTCGCCGACAAGAAACCGCTCTTCTCCGAGAGCGAGGCGCGGACCGAGGCGGAGCGCTGCCTCTATTGCGTCGACGCGCCGTGCATCAAGGCCTGCCCCACCGAGATCGACATCCCGACCTTCATCAAGAAGATCGCGACCGGCAACGTGCGCGGCAGCGCGAAGACCATCTTCGACCAGAACCTCCTCGGCTACTCGTGCGCGCGCGTGTGCCCGGTCGAGGTGCTGTGCCAGGGCTCGTGCGTGTACACGGGCTGGGGTCGCGAGCCGATCGCGATCGGGCGCCTGCAGCGCTTCGCCACCGAGACCGCGACCGCCAAGGGGGCGCCCGCGGTGCTCAAGCGCCGCTACGAGATCGGCAAGACCTCGAAGCGCGTGGCCTGCATCGGCGCCGGTCCCGCGTCCCTCGCCTTCGCCGGCTACCTCGCGCTCGAGGGGCACGAGGCGGTGGTCTTCGAGAAGAAGACGGTCGCGGGCGGCCTCAACACCACCGGCATCGCGCCCTACAAGCTGCACGCGCACGACGCGGTGCACGAGGTCGAGTTCGTCAAGGCCCTGGGCGTCGAGGTCGCGACCGGCATCGAGGTCGGCGAGACCGACGGCGCCGGCCGCATCTCGGGCAAGAAGCTGCTCGAGACCTACGACGCGGTGTTCCTCGGCGTCGGCCTGGGCGCCGACACCAGCCTCGGCATCCCGGGCGAGGAAGGCTCGGGCGTGTACGGCGCGACCGCGTGGATCGAGCGAATGAAGCTCGAGCTCGGCAGCGGCTCACGCGCGGAGATCGCCGGCAAGAACGTGATCGTGGTGGGCGGCGGCAACACCGCGATCGACGTCGCGCGCGAGTGCGCGCAGCTCGGCGCCGCGAGCGTCTCCATGGTGTACCGCCGCGGCGCGGACGCCATGACCGGCTACGCCCACGAGATGGAGCACGCGCGCCTCGAGAACGTGCGGCTCGCGACGCACCTCCAGCCCATTGCGTTCGTGCGCGACGGAGGGGGCCAGCTCACCGCGCTGCGCGTCGCGCGGACCGACGAGAACGCGAAGCCCATCGCCGGGACCGAGCACGAGATCCCGTGCGACCTGGTCGCGCTCGCCATCGGTCAGTCCAAGCTGCGCTCGGTCGCAAAGCAGCTCCCCGGCGTCGAGCTCGATGCGCGCGGCTGCGTCGCCTGCGACCCGCGCAACGGCCAGACCGGCAACCCCAAGGTCTTCGCCGGCGGCGACTGCATCAACGGCGGCAAGGAGGTCGTCAACGCCGTCGCCGACGGCCGCAACGCTGCTCGTACACTCATGCAACGCTGGGGCGCGGAGTAGGTAAGTCATGGCAGATCTCAGCATCGACTTCGCGGGCATCAAGAGCCCGAATCCGTTCTGGCTCGCGTCCGCTCCGCCCGCCAACAGCGGCGAGCAGCTCATGCGCGCGTTCGACGCCGGCTGGGGCGGCGCGGTGTGGAAGACGCTCGGCGATCCCATCGTCAACGTGACGAGCCGCTTCGGCGGCATCGACTACGACGGTCGCAAGCTGATGGGGCTCAACAACATCGAGCTCATCACCGATCGCCCGCTCTCGGTGAACCTGCGCGAGATCCGCGAGGTGAAGAAGCGCTACCCCAAGCACGTGATCATCGCCTCGCTGATGACCGAGACCAGGAACGACTGGAAGGTCCTCATCGAGAAGTGCGAGGACGCCGGCGTCGACGGCCTGGAGCTGAACTTCGGCTGCCCGCACGGCATGTGCGAGCGCGGAATGGGGTCGTCGGTTGGGCAGGAGCCGAAGCTCCTTCAGGAGATCACGAGCTGGGCCAAGGAGTTCGCGCGCACGCCGGTGCTGGTGAAGCTCACCCCCAACACCGGAGACATTCTCGAGCCGGGGCTCGCGGGGGTCGCCGGCGGCGCCGACGGGCTCTCGCTCATCAACACCATCAAGAGCATCATCGGTGTCGACCTCGACCGCCTCGTGCCCGTGCCGCGCGTCAGCAACGCCTCGAGCAACGGCGGCTACTGCGGCCCCGCCGTGAAGCCGATCGCGCTCCACATGGTGGCGGCGCTCGCGCGCGATCCCGGCATCAAGATCCCGATCTCGGGGATCGGCGGGATCTCGACGTGGCGCGACGCCGCAGAGTTCATCGCGCTGGGCTCGACCAGCGTGCAGGTGTGCACCGCCGTCATGCACCACGGCTACCGCATCATCGACGACCTCCTCGAGGGGCTCTCGAACTACCTCGACAGCCACGGCATGAAGAGCGTGAACGAGCTCCGCGGTCGGGCCGTCCCTGGGTACCAGGAGTGGGGTGATCTGGACCTGAACTACCAGCTCATCGCGAAGATCGACCCCAAGGTGTGCATCGGCTGTCAGCTCTGCGTCACGGCGTGCAACGACGGCGCGCACCAGTGCATCTTCACCGGCCCCGACGACAAGCCGCGCCCCCCCCACGCGCACGCCGTCGGGCCGGCGAAGGCGCCGAAGCCCTTGCCGATCGGCCTCATCGCGGGCGACCGCGTGCCGTGGATCGACGAGCCGGAGTGCGTGGGATGCAATCTGTGCCAGCTCGTGTGCCCGGTCGCCGGGTGCATCACGATGGTGGAGCAGCGCAAGGGGCCGCCCGAAACCTGGAATGATCGTGTGAAGGCCGGGCGCGACAAGCTGCCTGGTGGTATCCACGATAGCGAGACGGGGCACTGAAGAGAACGGGGGGTCACGTGAGCCAGACCGGATCGCCGCTTGCGGGGAACGAGCTCTTGCGCCGCATTCTCGAGGCGGTGCCGGGAGGCGTGGTGCGCGTCGCCAGCGACGGCGCGATCCTCGAGGCGAACGGCGAGGCGCTCCGGATCCTCGGCCTGCGGTTCGACGAGGTGACGAGCCGCTTCATCGCGGACTGGGATCCCGAGACCATCGGGGAGGACGGCGCGCCGTTCCCCGCCGCGAAGTATCCGGTCACGATGGTGCTCGAGACCGGCAAGCCGCAGCCGCCCGTCACCCTGGGTGTGCGCAAGAAGGACGGTGACGTCTCCTGGGCCGTCTTCCGCGCCGAGCCCGTGCACGATGCCGCGGGCGTATTGATCGGCGCGATCGTCACGTTCCTCGACATCACCGAGCGCAAGCGCGCGGAGGAGGCGCTCAGCCGCAGCGAGGAGCGCTGGCGTGTGCTCGCCATGAACCTCCCCGACATCGTGCTGGTCGCGAGCCGCGACGCGCGCATCTTGTCGATCAACCGCGTGCTCCCCGACGCCGAGCGAGAGCTCGTCGTCTCCTCGACGCTGTATGACTTTCTCGACGAGGGAGCGCGCGCCGACTACGCCCGTGAGTTCGAGCGCGCGCTCGGTGGCGAGACCGTGCGCTTCGAGACGCGCGGGCAGGGCGCCGAGCTCGCGCTCGTCTGGTACGAGACGCAGCTGGTGCCGCTCGCCGACCCGAACGGTGACGTCTCGCGCGTCCTCGTGGTCTCGCGCGAGATCACCCAGCGCCGCGCCATGCTCGCCGGGCTCGCCGAGAAGGAGCGCCTCGCCAGCGTGGGCATGCTCGCCGCAAGCGTCGCGCACGAGATCATGAACCCCCTCACCTACGTGCTCGCGAACCTCGACTACGTGGTCGGCGAGCGTACCGACGACCCGGTGCGCCGGACCAAGGCGCTCATCGAGGCCCGCGAGGGTGCGCGGCGGATGCAGCAGATCGTGTGGGACCTCCGTGCGCTCGGGCGTGCCGGCGGTGAGGAGCTCTTCTACGTCGATGCGCGGAGCGTCCTCGAGATCGCGCTGCGCCTTTCGGGGCCCGAGGTGCAGCGCACGGCGAGCGTGGTGCTCGAGCTCGACGAGGTGCCGAGCGTGCTGGCGAGCGAGTCGCGGCTCTGCCAGGTGTTCATCAACCTGCTCGTGAACGCGGCGCAGGCGATGGAGAAGCGCGAGGTCGAGGGCCGCGAGATCCGCGTGAAGACCCGCAACGACGTCGAGGGCAACCTGGTCGGCATCGACATCGCCGACAACGGCGCGGGCATCGCCCCGCAGCGGCTCGCGCGCATCTTCGAGCCGTTCTACACGACCAAGGAGGCCGGCACCGGCCTCGGGCTCTCGATCTGCCGCGACATCGTCGAGCGCATGGGCGGACGGATCGACGTCGCGAGCACGCTGGGCGCCGGCTCGACCTTCACGGTCTGGCTGTCGACCATGCGCGAGGCCGCAACGCCCCCGCGGCTCAGCGCGACCGAGGCGCGCTGAGCGGAGAGAGCAGCGAGTCGCGGACGTGCTCGGAGCGAAGCCGCGCGATGTGCGTGTAGCTCCACGCAGGCGCGAGCGCGGCGAAGACGCCGCCCACCACCGCGGCGACCGAGGGCGCGGCCGGCGCCTCGACGACGTGCCCGAACAGCCACGCGAGGGAGCCGCCGAGCGCGCCGATGGTCAGGGTGCCGAACGCCGCCGCGATCCAGACAGTGACGCGGTGCGCGAGCGAAATGCGGAGGCCGACGAACACGACGACCAGCGCCGCGAAGCCGGCCCACAGCGCGTTCGCGCCCAGTTGCGACCAGAGGAGCGCCCCGACGCCAGCGCCCACCGTGAGCGCGCTCGCGGCGTTCGCCCAGCTGGCGATCTCGGTGGCACGCCCGCCCCGTGACGCATCGAAGACGGCGTGATGCGCGAGGTGGAGGAGCTTTGCGAGCGCTGACCGACGCGGCCGCGCCGAAGAAGCAGAAGAATTCCGAAGGCTCGCCACCCCCGACTGACGTGCGCCCCCCCCGTCCTATTCTCCCCATCCCCAATCGGGCGACAAAGCATGACGCGTCGCGCCGTCAGCTTCTCTCAATGCCAGAGGTCGAGCGCGAGCGGGGCGTCGAGGTCGTCCGCGCTCTCGGCGGGCCGATGGAGCGCCGCCGCGGAGTTCGGCTTGTACGACTGCGCGGCGGTTGGAAACGTCCCTGCCCGCACCTCGGTGACGTAGCTCGCGAACGCATCGATCGCCGCCTCCCCGAGGTTCGCGAAGCGCTTCGCGAACTTCGGCTGGTGGCCGCGGGAGAGGCCCAGGAGATCGGTGCAGACGAGCACCTGACCGTCGCACGCGGCGCCGGCGCCGATGCCGATGGTGGGGATGGTCAGCAGCTCGGTGATCTGCGCCGCGAGATCCGGCGGGATGGCCTCGAGCACGATCGCGAACGCCCCCGCCTGCTCGAGCGCAAGCGCATCAGCGACGACCTTGTCCGCGCCATCGGCCCCGCGGCCCTGCACCTTGAAGCCGCCCAGCGCATGCACGCTCTGCGGCGTGAGCCCGACGTGGCCGACCACGGGAATGCCGGCGCGAACGATGCGGAGCACGTGCTCGGCGACCTCCTGGCCCCCTTCGAGCTTCACGCTCTCGCAGTTGCCCTCTTTCATGAGCTTGCCGGAGCTCTCGACCGCCTGCTGCGGGGAGACCTGGTAGCTCATGAACGGGAGATCTCCGACGAGATGCGCGTGGCCGAGCCCGCGCGCGACCGCGCGGCAGTGGTAGGCCATCTCGTCGAGCGAGACCGGGATGGTGGTGGAGAGGCCCTGCACGACCATGCCGAGCGAGTCGCCGACGAGGACCATGTCGACCCCGGCCTCGTCGGCCAGGCGGGCCATCGTGTAGTCGTAGGCGGTGACCATCGCGATCTTGTCGCCGCCCTTGCGGGCGCGGAGATCCGGGACCGTGACCTTCTTCTGGTTTCCCGAAGAACCCTGCGGAGCATACATTTTCAGTGGTCGCGGCCTCTCGTCGAGGTCCGCGCCTTTCTCCTGTACCTCTAGCGCTAGCGGACCGTCCCCACAAGGTTGGTTTCGGAGGTCGCGCCCCCGTCGCGGATCGCCTACAAACGAGCTGACCGGATGAGGCCCTTTCTGCCGCTATCACACGTTGTTCTTGGCGTCTTTGTCGCGGCCGCGCTCGCCCTTGGTTGCGATCGGGCGCCCTCGCCTGCCGGCCTCAAGGAGTGGAAGGCCGAGGATCACGAGGGCGAGAAGCGCCAGCCAGCGGCGAACCAGGCGCCGAAAGGCGCCGCCAACAGCGGCGGCGTCGCGCAGCTCGTCGAGCTGGCGTGGAAGAACCAATGCCAGAGCTGCCACGGCCCGAACGGCCACGGCGATGGCCCGCAAGGCGTGATGGTGAAGGCCGCGGATCTCGGGCGCGAGGACTGGCAGGCTGCGGTGAAGGACGAGGAGATCGCGGCCACCATCAAGAACGGCAGGGGCCGCATGCCCAAGTTCGACCTCCCCGAGGAGCTGCTGAGGGGGCTCGTGGGGCGGGTCCGGTCCTTCCGTGGAAAATGAGGGGCTCGAGCCTGCGAGGGGCCCTGGTCCCCTCGCCCGCCGCCCCTTCCTGAAATTCGGCCTCGTCGCGGCGGGCTTGGCCCTCGCGGCCTACCTCGGCACCAAATCGCCGCGCGATCAGCACGTCACCCTGATCCTCGGCGCGGCCGCCGACCGCGTGATCGGCCTGGAAATCCAGTACATCGCGGCCGACGGCGAGCTCGCCCGGGACGCCCGGATGGCCTTCGAGCTCGGCGCGGCGCCGCGCGTGGTCTCTCACGAGCCGCAGCTCGCGGACGGCGACTACACCCTCCGGATCGACCTCGACACACGCGAAGGTCGCCGATCGACCGAAAGGCGAGTTACCCTCGGGGGCGGGACCACCCAGATTGACCTCGCGGGCGTCCTGACACCCGCACCCCGGACAACGCCGTGATCGACCCCAAGCCCCCCGAAGAAGCCGTCCTCCCGGACGCCGCCGCGGACGCGCCCGAAGGCGGAGCGCCGCCGCCGATGTCGAGGCGCCAGCGTTACGAGAGCACGCACGAGATCTCGACGCGCGCGGCCGCGAGCATTCTCGGGGCGCCCTTGGGCGTGCAAGCGATCGTGCTCACCGGCTCTCACAAGGGCACGTCGAAGATCGTCGGCGGCCGACTCACCATCGGCAAGGCCGCGGACAACGACCTCGTCCTCACCGACGACACCGTCTCGCGCCACCACTGCGAGATCGTTCGCGCCCCCGACGGCCTGCACGTGCGCGATCTCGACTCGACCAACGGGACGAAGATCGACAACACGCGCATCCGCGAGGCGATGGTCCAGACCGGCAGCGTGCTGAAGGTCGGCGAGGTCGACATCCAGTTCAAGCCAACCGTGCATCGCGTGGAGGTTCTCCCCAGCGAGCGCCACTACTTTGGCCCGGCCATCGGCTCGAGCCTCGCGATGCGCACCATCTTCGGCGTGCTCGAGCGCATCGCGCCCACCGACGCCACGGTGCTCCTGGGAGGCGAGACCGGCACCGGCAAGGACGTCCTCGCTCGCGCCGTGTGGTCGGGCAGCCCGCGCGCGAACAAGCCGTTCCTGGTCGTCGACTGCGGCGCCGTCACCTACTCGCTCATCGAGAGCGAGCTCTTCGGCCACGAGCGCGGCGCGTTCACTGGCGCGGTCGCCACCCGGCAGGGCGCCTTCGAGCTGGCCGACGGCGGCACGGTGTTCCTCGACGAAATCGGCGAGCTTCCGCTGGACGTGCAACCCAAGCTCCTGCGCGTGCTCGAGACGCGCGAGTACCGGCGCGTCGGCGGCAACAAGACGCTCAGCTCCAACGTGCGCGTCATCGCGGCGACGAAGCGCGATCTCCAGCGCGAGGTCGCGGCCGGCAAGTTCCGCGAGGACCTCTATTTTCGGCTCGCAGTGGTGCCCGTCACCGTCCCTCCCCTGCGCGCGCGCCGCGACGACATCCCCGCCATCGTCAACCACATGCTGAAGGCGGCGGGCGGCATCGACATGACGATCCCGCCCGAGACCATGCA
>JAYTBL010000311.1:0-21821 GCA_043736975.1 Polyangiaceae bacterium | reverse complement strand
ACGTGGAAAGCGGACGCTTCATGACAGCGCCCCAGTTGTTTTCGTTTGGCCACGCGTCGCCCATCTCGGTCTCGAGCTCCGCGACGGCCATGGCATTGACGAGCGCTGTTGGCGTCGGCTCGGCGCCGAAGCGCGCGCGCCACGCCGCGCGGAGGACGCCCGCCTTGGCGGCGTAGCGTCGTGCGCGCAACGGCAACGTCTTGTCGCGCTCGACCTCGACCTCGACGTGCGAGCGCGCTGGTTTTTCTGCCTTCTGGTCGGTGCTCGCGCGTGCACGTCGCAGGTGAGCCTGCGGCCCGCGATAGTCCTGGGAGGTCGCCACGATTCCATGCATGTTCACGAGCGCGCGCGCGCGTACGCCGCCGATGACCGCGGTGCCGAGCAGGAGCACGAACGTGAGCCAGGCCGCGCGGTCGGGCATCACCTCCGCCGCGCTGCACGACCGGAGCCAGAGCGCACCCATCGCTGGATTCCTTCGAGATTCGCGCGTTCGCGACACTGCGGTTCGGGGCTCGCACGCACACCGCGTGCACGCCCGCAGCGTTTGAGCACGCGCCGGACGCAAGGGAGCTCGCGGTGCCGCGCAGCAGGCAGGCTGCGTCACGGTCAGGTGTTCGCTCCAGTTCCCACTCGTGCACCGCCCGATCCCCGCGGAGGCCATTTCCATGAAGGCTTCGACGATCTGCCCGTTCTCGAGCGTTGGCTTGCTCCTTGCTCCAAGGCATGGGGTGAACACGCAAGTCACCCGTCAGCCCACCAGCTCCGCGAATCCCACGTCGGCGTCGCACTCCGCGCACGCGCTCGCTCGGATCGGTCTGGAGCTACCGGGCGGCTATGCGCTCGAGGCGCTCCTGGGATCGGGCGGGATGGGGGCCGTGTACCTCGCGCGGCAACACTCGCTCGATCGCTACGTCGCGATCAAGATGATGCACACTACGCTCTCCGGACAGCCTGACGCGCTTGCCCGCTTCCTGGTCGAGGCGCGAGCCACGAGCCAGCTCGGTCACGCCAACACAGTGAGGGTCTTCGACTTCGGGCAGACGGGTAACGACGAGATGTTTCTGGTGATGGAGTACATCGAGGGCCCGACGCTCAGCGATCTCGCGCGGCATGGGGCGCTGTCACCGCTCGCCGCCATAGAGCTGGTCATCGAGGTGCTCGGCGCCCTCGAAGAGGCTCACGAGGCAGGCATCCTCCATCGCGATCTGAAGCCGGACAATGTGCTCGTCACGACCGACCGCCAGGGGACTCGCCACGTCAAGGTCGTCGACTTCGGTCTGGCCAAGGTGCTCGAGAAGGGCGGAGCTTCGCGCCCGAAGCGCCCCAGTCTCGCCTGGGGAACGCCTGGCTTCATGAGCCCCGAGCAACAGCGCGGCGAGACCGTCGACCGGAAGTCTGACCTCTTCGCCGTCGGGGCGATCCTCGTGCAGCTCGTCACGGGGCGCCTGCTGGGCGAGATGCCGACGAAGGCTGGTGGCTCGAAGGCTGGTGGCTCGCCATCGATCACACAGACACACCTTCGACGCGTTTCGGCTTGGCCGGAGCAGGCTCCAGCGCTCGCCGATCTGCTCGCGCGAGCGACGTCTCCAGACCCGGCAGAGCGCCCAGCGAGCGCTCGGGCATTCGCCGAGGAGCTCGCCGAAATTCGCCATCAGCTTCAGAGCGCCGCGCGCGCGCAACGCGCCGAGGCACCGACCGAAGCCGAGCGAGCGCCGCTCATCGGACGTGAACGGGAGCTCGCGATGGTCCTCGACTACGCGCTGAGTCGGCGGCCGACCGGGCAGCTCGTGGCCATCCGCGGGGCGCTGGGATCGGGGAGAACGAGGTTGCTCGACGAGATCGTCGGCGCCGCCCACGCTGCAGGGCGCTTCGTCGTACGCGTGGGGGCAGACCCGCTGGGCATCGGGGTCTCGGGGGCCGTGCTGGCCGAGGTGGCGCGGCAGCTGGTGGCTCCCCACGCGCAACACCTGAGCGCGACGCCGCGTTCTACGCCGAAGCGGCGCGTGCGCAACGGCGACCGAAGGCGAGCGAACCTCGTGGACGCGACCGCGCGTCTCCTTCTCGGCGTCGCGCAGCGAACGAACGGCGTGCTCCTCGCGATCGACGACTTCGGTGAGATCGACTCCCTCAGCCGAGCGGTGCTGCTCGACCTGATCGAGCGCGGGCTGCCCGCGGATACCGCGGTGGTTCTCACTGCCGACGCCTCGCATCCGCGCGATCTGGCGGGGGAGCGAAGCGTGAAGCTCGAGCCTCTTTCAGGACCAGAGCTGTCGCGCCTCTGTCCGGAATTCGACAACGACGAGGAAGCGCTCCCCCTGGCTGCCGTCCTTCGAAACACGGCTTGCGACGCGGATGGTGGGGCATCCAGCGCGTGGGCCCTGATCGGCTCGTCGCTGCGTTCGCTCCCCGATGCCGCGAGACGCGCGCTGGAGGCCGCCTGCATCGTTGGAATCGACGGAGTGACGGGCCTCGAGGAACTCCCCGCGGCTGCCGAAGCCCTCGAGCGAAGCAGACTTGCCGCAGAAGCGTCCCTCGTTCACCCGCTGGTGCGAGCCGTGGTGCTGCAGGATCTCGCTCCCGCGCGGCGCCGTGAGCTGGCCACGATCGCGCTCCGTCTGGCAACCGCCAACGGTGAGCGACCCGAGGTGCTCGCCCATCATGCCGCCGCCGCGGGTGATGCATTCACCGCGCTACTTCACCTGGATCGCATCGCCAACTGGCGGGCAGACCGCGGCGACCGAGGGGGCGCGGTGGCGGCGCTCGCCAGCGCCGTCGATGTCGCCCGCTCCGAGCGCAGACAGCGAGAGAGCCAGCTGCCCGATCCGGAAGGAGCCTTTCGCTACTTTTCCTCCCGCCTCGCCGTGGCGCGAACGCGCTGACGCGGACTACGGCGTGCGCTTGGCGCGGGCCAAGAGCGCGTGGAAGTAGCGCCGCGTCAGTCCGGATGCGACCGACGCCCGCGTCACGTTGCCTCCCGTCCGCTCGAGCGCCCCTGCGAGGTACCTCAGCTCGAACTCTTCGATGGCGCGGCGCCTGGCGTCGATGAAGGCGAGCTGATCGACGTGGCGCAGCGGCGGTGCCGTCACCTCCCGAAGCACTATTTCACGAACGTCTCCGGCATTGTCGACCAGCAACGCGGTCGACAGCTGCGCGGCCACCTCGCCGGGAAGGTTGTCGCGACGTCCCGCCTGTCGCCACCACATTCGCGCGATTTCGCAGGCATCGGCCCGGCGCTCGCGAAAGGGAGTCAGCACGACCGTCTCGACCCCGAGGTCCTCGAAGCCCTGACGCGGATCTCGCTTGGGTGAGGCATCGGGGTGGGCCGTAAAAACGCCGACGATGCGACAGGAGGTCATGGGACGCGCAAGCGCCACGCGGACGAGATCTCGTGCTTCGCCCAAGAGATCTGCCATGTCGTCGAGGACCAAGAGCCCAGGACCGTGATCGCTCGCAGGTGCAGACAATCGGGTGGCGAGCTCCTCGGCCGAGAGGTTCTTGCAGCTCACGACGCGCGCAGGACCTTCGGCGTGCGGGCTCTCGTCATGGACGGCGAGGGCGAACGACCGACGCCCCGTCATCGCCTCGCCCATCACGAAGAAGTGGGCGCCGGAGCGCGACAGCGCTCGCGCGCGCTCGAACGCTGCGAGCATCGAGGTGGTCGCTCCCCTCATCCCACCCCAGCGCGTGGGTTCATCCTCGTGGGAGGTACGCGTCACCCTGAAGCGCAGACCGTCGACGATCAGTTCCTCGCCCCCCTCGAGCAGCACCTCGCGAAAGCGAACACCTCGGAGCTCGCCCGGTTGGTGACCAATCGCCCGTACCCTCAGGAACGACGATTCGTGCGACAGGGAGAGCACCTTCGACGGCCCGCCGCCGCCGACGAACGAGTCTGGTCCCGTAGCGCCTTCGACCAAGAGCTCTCCGTCCAGGTCGGGCCGCACAACGATGGCTGCGCCCGAGGTCGTCGCGCCGAGGAGGCGGACAACATATCGAGCACGCTGGGGGACGGGGGCGGAAGTACGCGGGGAGGGGCTCTCGGCGCCGAGGTAACGATGGTCCAACACTACCACCGATGACAGCAAGCGCCGTACCACCATCCGCTCAGCCTTAGCGCAGAGGCCGCCTGCCGGCGGCTCGCGAGGCTGTGTCCCACGAGTGCAACGTGTGATCGAAGCGGTCACACTTTTTCCGGCCCTGTCGCTCCGCCGCTCTCGATATCCACAAGATCGATCGGATATCTGCTGGCCCCGCCCTTGCAGCTGCTCGGCGTATGACGACTGACGCCGCAGAGCTCTTGGCCCTCGCGTCCTCCATCCTCGCGGAGACGGAATGGGACCTGGAAGATGACGCCAAGCTACTGCCGTGTGGCGGCGAAGACAGCGTCCGGCAGTCGGGTGAGCATTGGCTGTCGACTCCGCGGTCGGAAGGAGGTCTCCGGTGGGGCGCGCGATGACGATCCATCATCTCGACCCGGCGATCGAAGAACCCACGGTGCCTTGCGACATCGCCGCGAGGCTCGCCGCGCTCCGCGCGCACACAGTGAGCATCGGCGAGACCCTGCCAGGCGGCTACGTTCTTCGAACGTTGCTCGGATCGGGTGGCATGGGTCGCATCTTTCTCGCAGAGCAACGATCGCTCGGACGCGAAGTGGCGATCAAGGTTGCGCACGCCCACCTGGAGAGCGCCCACGACATGAGCAATCGTCTTTCGATCGAGGCGCTCGCGATGAGCCGTGTTCGCCACCGGAGCTCGGTCGCGATCTACGATCTGCGCACGCGCGCGGACGGTGTGCCCTTTGTCGTCATGGAGCGCGTCCGCGGACAGAGCCTGACGAGCCTGGTGCGCCAGGGACCGCTCGAGGCGCGGCGCGCGGTGAACCTCGTCGTCCAGCTGCTCGGGGCCCTCGAAGAGGCCCACGACTCGGGCGTCTTGCACCGCGACGTGAAGCCCGACAACATCGTCGTCACGAACGATCATGGCACCGAGCGGGTGATCCTGATCGACTACGGACTCGCGCTGATCCGGGACGGCAAACGCGTTGTGGGAGCGACGGTACCGGGGGTGATGTACGGTACGCCGGGCTACATGAGCCCCGAGCAATCGGAAGGTGCGCGTGTCGACGCGCGCACCGACGTGTACTCGTCAGCCGTCGTACTGCATACGCTCCTGACAGGAGCCTTTCCCGCTCGAAGGATTCCGTCCGCGAGCAGGACTTCGCTTCGCTCGCGCCGCATTGCCCCGCGCGTCGACGCGAGCCTCGGTGAGCCCCTTGCGGCGGTGCTCACGGGGGCGCTGGACGAAGCGCCGGCGCGCCGGCCCGCGAGCGCCGCCACGTTCGCGAGCGCGCTCCAAGCCTGCGTTCCCGTCGCCAGGCGGCGCCCCGTGCCTGCCATGGCGAGAGGCGTTGCGACCCGCCTCCTGGATTGCGGCTGAGAGCTTTCCGGCCCGCGTGGTATTCTCGCCGCGATGAGCTCTGCGGGAGACGATCGAACAGCGTCGCTGAACGCGGCGACAACGCGACGCGCGGTGACCACGAGCTACACGCTGCAGGTCATCGAAGGGATGGATACTGGTACGAGCTTCGTCGTTGACGGGAAGGAGCCCGTTCGCCTCTTTCTCGGCTCGAGCCCCGCGGCGAGCTTTCGCCTCTCGGACCCGCACGTCTCGCGACGTCACTGCGCCCTCGAGCTGCGGGGAGACGCCCTCGACTTCGCGGACGCGGGCTCGACCAACGGGACCTTCGTGAACGGCGTGCGCATCCGCGACGCGGCGCTGTCCGGCGGCGAGGTCGTCCGCATCGGGGCCACGACATTGCGGATCTCGAGGGGGACTGGGCTCGGCGACGTCGAGGTTGCGGGAGCCGCGCAGTTCGGCCGCGTCATGGGCACGAGCCCGGAAATGCGTCGAATCTATCCCTATCTCGAGAGGCTCGCGAAGAGCGAAGTCCCCGTGATCATCGAAGGGGAGACGGGGACCGGCAAGGAGCTGCTCGCCGAGTCCATCCATGAGGTCAGCGGGCGCTCCTCGCGTCCCTTCGTGGTCTACGATTGCACGGCGGTTCCGCCCAACCTCATGGAGTCGGCGCTCTTCGGTCACGAGCGCGGTGCCTTCACCGGTGCGGTCAGCGCCCGACCTGGTGTCTTCGAGCAAGCGGACGGCGGAACGCTGTTCATCGACGAGATCGGCGACCTCGACATCAACCTGCAGCCCAAGCTTCTTCGCGCGCTCGAGCGAAGTGAGGTGCAGCGGGTTGGCTCGAACAAGTGGACCAAGGCCGACGTGCGCGTTCTTGTGGCGACGCGCCGGGATCTCGAGGTGGAGATCCAGGAAGGTCGCTTTCGCGACGACCTCTACTACCGTCTTGCCGTGGCGCGGATCGAGCTGCCACCGCTCCGGCGACGAACCGGTGACATCCACTTCATCGCCAACCACTTCTGGCGAGAGCTCGGCGGCGACCCTTCTCACTTTCCTGGGGACCTTCTGGAGCGGGCTTCAGAGTATGCATGGCCAGGCAACATCCGTGAGCTTCGCAATGCGGTGGCTCACCGCTACGCGCTTGGAGACATGTCGGCGCCGGAGACCCTCCAGCGCTCGTCAGCGATGCGCGTGGTCCCCCGCGCCGCGCCGTCCAGCCCCGGCTCTATCCCCGCTACCTCCGGTTCCCTGACCCAGGCTCAGGCACCTGGAGACGTCATCGAGCGTGTGATCCGTACCGAGCTATCGTTCTTCGAGGCACGCGAGCACGTGCTCGAGGAGTTTCGCGAGCGCTTCGTCGAAGCGGTGCTCGCACGCCACGACGGCAACGTCGCCCGAGCTGCCGCGGCATCGGGCATCGCTCGGCGATACCTCTATGTGTTGAAAAAGGGTCGACCGTGACAGGACGGCCCCGCCTGTGGTTCCCCGCGGAAGATTGCATCCGCAGTGCTCAGGTGGGATCCGGATCGACACGGCAGAGTGTGCTCGAACCCATCACAGGCCTGCATCCGTGAGGGATTAGAGGCCTCGTCATCGATGGACCACACCTTGCTGAAGGGGAGGTGGAGGCCGTTCATGAAGCACTCTTGGCTCTGCGCGCTCGTCGTGACGGTCGGTCTGGTGGCGGTCCGCCCTGCTCTTGCGCAGGATCCCGTTCCCAGTGAAGCGGCGCAGCCGAACGCCGACGAGGCCATCGACGCCGCCATCGAGGCAAAGAAGCGCTACGCGGCAGGTCAGAAGAGCGTCGCGCAGCGGCAGTTCGTGGAGGCGGCCCTCCATTTCGAGGCCGCGCACTCCTACGCCCCGAGCGGCGTCGCCCTGATCGGCGCGGCGATCGCCTGGGAGTCTGCGAACCTGCCCCAGCGGGCCGCCGACGCCTACGCGCGATCGCTCGATGAGCCAGGCCTTCGCAAGCCGCAGATCGCGCATGCGAAGGCGCGGCTCGAGGCGCTCGAGCGATCGATCGCGACCATCGTGGTGAGCGGCGAGGAAGGCATCCGCGTGCAGCTCGACGACAACGTGGACGTTCCGCTGCCGGCTCGCCTCCATGGGAGCCCGGGCGTTCACCGGCTGACCGTGTGGTCCAAGGGCAAGATCCTCGGCCGGCGGGACATGTTCCTGCGCCTCGCGCGCATCGAGAGCACGGTCGTGCCCTGGCGTGACGATGCCCAGCCCCCCCCTCCGCTCTTCCCGCTCACGCCTGTTGTCCTGCCCCGCCCTGCTCCTGACGTCGACGTGCTGAAGATCGCAGGCGGCGCCCTCCTCGGCGCCGGGATCGCCGCAGCCGCAGGAGGGCTGATGCTGCAGCTCTCCGCCGGTCAGAGTCGCTCCAATGCCGGCGACGCTGCGACGCCCGAGAGCGCCGCCTCGTTGCGCTCCAACGCCGACACGACGCAATCCTTCGCGGTGGCGTCGTGGATCGCTGCGGGTGCGCTCACCGCGGGCGGTATCACGTGCTTGGTCTTTCCCCGCTCGACCGACACGCCGGCGCTGACCGTCTCGCCCCTGGCTAGCGGCGGCGCGATGGTCTTTGGCAAATTCTGAGGAGATTTCTCCATGCACACCTCGACCATGCAACGTCCGGCCGAACCCGTCTGGGACGCCGCGCCGCTCAACGCACCGCCTACCGTTGCGTGTTTCGGCCGCTACGAAGTTCTCGCTCCACTCGGTGAGGGCGGTGCGGGTCGCGTCTACGTCGGTCAGACGCGCGGGCCGGCGGAAGCGCGAAGGCTCGTCGCGCTCAAGCACTTCACCTCCGACAGCCCGCACCGGGAGCTGTTGCTCGCGGCTTCGCACGAAGCTCGTCTCGGAGCCCGTATCCGTCACTCCAACGTGGTCGGCGTGATCGAGGTCGACGACGGGGGCATCGGTCCCTTCATCGTCATGGAGTACGTGGAGGGCGGCTCGCTCGTGGAGCTCTTGAGCCGCTGCTTCGAGCGCAGCGAAGGCAAGGGAGGGCTCCCGGTGGCCATCGCGATTCGAATCGTTCTTGACGGGCTCTTTGGTCTCCACGCCGCCCACCAGCTTCGCGACGAACAGGGACGAGCGATGTCGCTGGTTCATCGTGATGTCTCACCGCACAATATCCTCGTCGGCGTCGATGGTGGGGCCCGCATATCCGACTTTGGTATCGCGCGACTCCGTCACGCAATACGTACTGCGCCGGGTCTGGTGCGTGGGAAGGCTGGGTATCTCGCGCCGGAGCAGGTCCTCGGTCAACCGCTCGACCGGCGCACCGACGTCTTTGCGATGGGTATCGTGCTCTGGGAGTCGCTGACCGGAACCCGCCTCTTTCGAGGAAAGACCGTGGATGCGACGTTTGCGTCGGTTCTCGAACAGCCCATCTTGCGCCCGTCGCAGGTCGTCGCGTCGCTGTCCGCTGCGATCGACGAGGTGTGTATGGTCGCCCTGAATCGAGATCCACGAAAGCGATGGTCCTCCGCTCGGGCCTTCGCCGATGCGCTGACCGCAGCGGCTCGCGGGACGGGGCCCGACGCGCTGGCAACGCAAGGAGAGGTCGCCGACTACGTGGAGAGCTCGCTGGGGGACATCATCGAGCGCCGCCGCGCGCTGGTTCGGCTTGCGGAAGCCAATGAGCTCGGTGTCGAGGAGTTTCCAGATTCGATGACCGTTCCTCGTCACCGAATTCCCGGCCATCCTGTCTCGGATGGCGAAGTGACGTCCGAGCGCGAGGTCAGAACTACGTCGGGGGTGATGCTCTCCCACGGAGGCCAACATCCGCGGCGGGCCGCGGCCGACCAAGAGGACACGATGAGGACGAATCGTCGATCGCAAGGACTGTCGACTCTGACCATCGTCGTCTGCCTCGCCAGTTTCGTCGCGTCGCTGGCGGTCCTCGGCCTCGTGCTCCGCCTCGCGGGTTTGACCAAATGGTGACCAATCCTTTCGGCCAGATCGCGTCGGGAGATGAAGATCCGTCTTCGCGCGTGCTCCGGCCTGCGACGCGACTCGGCCGCTACGAGCTCCTCACGCGCGTGGGGAGGGGCGGCATGGCTTCGGTCTGGGCGGCACGGCAGCACGGCGAGCGGGGATTCACCAAGGCCGTCTCCGTGAAGACCATCCTTCCGCACCTCGCCTGCGAGGTCGAGTTCGAGACCCTCTTTCTCCGCGAGGCACGCATCGCAGCGACGATTCGCCATCCCAACGTCTGCGAGGTCTACGACCTCGGCGAGGACGCGGGAACGCTCTACATGGCCATGGAATGGATCAACGGTGATTCGTTGTCGGCGCTGCTGCACGCGCGCCCTTCTGGGGGCCCCATCCACTGGCCGCTCGCTGCGCGGATCGTGGCCGACGCGTGCGCCGGTCTGCATGCGGCGCATACCACCCGCGACTCCCAGGGGAACTGGATGGGGATCTTGCATCGCGATATCTCGCCTCAGAACATCCTCGTTTCTCAGGACGGGATCGTGAAGGTCGCCGACTTCGGTATCGCCAAGGCCTCGATGTCGCTCAGCGCGATGACGCGCTCGGGCTTCATGCGTGGAAAGCTCGCCTACTCCGCGCCGGAGCGCATCTCCGGCGCAGCCTACGACCAGCGCGCCGATGTCTATGCCCTCGGCTGCGTGCTGTACGAGCTCGTGACTGGCAAGCCGCCGTTCGTGGGTGACGACGACGTGAAGCTGCTCGTCGACATCACGTCGGGGACCCATCGGTCCATTCCGTCTTCGCTCGGTCTGCCTGCGCCGCTCGTCGATCTCATCGAGCGTGCGATCAATCCCGACCCCGACGAACGCGTGCAGTCCGCCGATGCGTTGCGGGTGGCGCTGGAGACTCTGCTGTTCGAGCGGAAGCGGCTCGTCTCGGCGGACCAGGTGGCCACGCTGGTGCGGACTCGTCTCGGGCAAGCCCTCGCGGCCAGGCAGCGAACGATCCACGAGACGCTGGAGCGACTGAGCAACGTGTCACCGGCGCCCGCCGCTTCGATCGCACCACCGACCGTCCGATCCTATGCGCCTCCGTCCTTCGCGCCGTCATCGTCAGAGTCACCCCCGCCTCCCGGGCCAACGTCTCAGCTCCCGCCGCAGTCGGGTCCCACACCATCGTCCTGGGCGATGGCCTCCCAGCGAGGGTATCCGGCCGGCTTCACGGTGCTGACGCCGCCGCTGGTCCGAGAGGCGGATGGCTTTCCGCCTCGTCGGCAATCCGGGACGGGGCGCGCTTTCGCGGCGGCGGGCCTCGTCGCGTCGCTGCTGATCTTCGTTGGTGCGGGAGTCGCGGCGCTGCCACGACTGGGAGTCGTGTCGTGGTCGGCGCAGCGTGGACCAGCGGCGTACCTTCCGCCACCGAACGCGGCGCCCCTCCCGCTCCCCGCCGAGGTTCCGGTCGAGCCGTTCGCCCCCGTGGCGCCGC
Source organism: Polyangiaceae bacterium (assembly GCA_043736975.1). Lineage (GTDB taxonomy): Bacteria > Myxococcota_A > Polyangia > Polyangiales > Polyangiaceae > Labilithrix. The sequence goes on along the minus strand of JAYTBL010000311.1, from coordinate 10,973 downwards.
TGTCGCCCGTCGCGGCGGTCCGCGACGCAGGCTCGCCGAGGAGCGCCGTCGTGGCGAGGCCGAAGACGCCGCGCAAGCCCGAGGAGCCCGACGACCCGCTCTCCCTCGGCTTGCCCCCGGTCCCCGCTGAGGCACCCGCGGTCTCGGCACCATCGAATCCCTATTGATCAACGGTGACCCGCGCTCTGCGGCCGCGTGCTCGGGCGACGCCGGCCAACCCCGGCTGCGACGGCAAGCGCAAGAATGGCCGCGCAGAGAAGGAGGGCGCTGGCGCCGATGATCCAGAGTGATCTCGGACGAAGCTTGCTGCGCGTCGTCGATACGGTCCGGGCCGAGGTGCCTCGCTTCGTGGTGCTCGACTCGCGCGCGGGTGACCTCGTGGTGCTCAGCGTCATCGACGTGCTCGATCGTTCCGCCGCCGCGACGAGCGCGGCGCGCCTCGCGAGCGGGGCGGGCGCCAGTGACGACACGAGGTGCGTCACCTCGGCCGTCGAAGCCCGAGGGACCGCGTTACCGAGCGCAATGGCCATCGCGCGGGCATCAACGAACCGGCACGCAGGATCGGGGTGAAGCGCGCAGAGCAGGACTTCGTCGAGGGCCTCCGAAACCTCCGGGAGAGAGCGGCTCAGCCGTCGCGGTCGCGGCAGCAACGCTTCGGCGAACCGCGCGGCCTCCGAGCTACCCTGGAGGAACGGCTCTCCCGAGAGGCACTCCCACAGCACCACCCCTGCGGCATAGATGTCCGTCGCGCGTGAGGCGACGCCGCCGAGCAGCTCCGGTGCCATGTACGCGAACTTCCCGCGGATCGATCCGTCTCGCGTGACGAAGGACCGCCCCAGCCCCTTGGCGCCGCCAAAGTCGAGGATGCGCGCCTGGCCATCGACGCCGACCAGGATGTTCTGGGGCGAGATGTCACGATGAACGATTTCGAGCAGCTGGGCGCGTTCGTCCCGCGCTTCGTGAACCGCATGCAGACCGATCAGGACATTCTCCAGGATCGCGCAAGCCGTCCGAGGAGCGAGTCGATGCGCCGGAGCCAGCTCGAGGAGCTTCGCGAGCGACTCCCCCTCGACGTACTCCATCACGATGAAGATCTCGTGATCCTCGACGACCACGTCGCACGTCTGGATGACGTTGGGATGGTGGATGCGCGAAGCAAGTCGCGCCTCGTCGATGAAGCGCGTCGCGAACTCCGCTTCCCGCGCGAAGCGGGGGTGAAGCCGCTTGATGGCCACGGTTCGTCCGAACCCCGCCAGGCCGGACATGCGGCCGATGAACACGATCCCCATGCCGCCGGACGCCAGCTCCGCGTGGAGCTCGTAGCGACCCACGACTCGCGCTTTCGGGCCGAGACCGCTTGCTCCTGGCATCATCGAGGTAGGTGAACGCGCTGATGCTCGGCGCTCATGTCTCTTGCGCCGGGGAGCGGCGAGGAGCAGACTTCCGCGCTGTGCAGAGACCGTCTGAAGGTGAGACGACTCGTCTTGGGAGCGACGAAAGCAGCAAGGGCGGTGCGTCCTATACCCTCAGTATCGTAGCCGAAGCTTCCGCAAGTGTCCCCTTCGTGCTCACGTCCGCGCATCCCTCCCGGGTTTACGTGGGAAAGAGCCCGTCGTGCGAGCTCTGCCTCGACAACGCGAGTGTTTCGCGGCGCCACGCATCGCTCGAGGTCCTCGCGACCGGGGTGCGCCTGGTGGACGCCGGTAGCACCAACGGCACCTGGGTGAACGGCCTTCGCGTGCACGACGTGACGCTGCGCGGCAACGAGCTCGTTCAGTTTGGTCCCGTCGCCGTGCAGATCGCGTTCGGCGGAGCGATCAGCCTGCCGACTGCAACCTCTGCCATACGGTTCGGCGGCCTCATCGGAGCCAGCGACTCGATGCGCCGCCTCTACCCGCTCCTCGAGCGCCTGGCGAAGAGCGACGTTCCCGTCCTCATCGAGGGTGAGACCGGAACCGGCAAGGAGGTTGTCGCCGAGTCGCTCCACGAGGCGGGTCCGCGCTCCCAGAAGCCCTTCGTGGTCTTCGATTGCACGACCGTCCCTGCGAGCCTCCTGGAATCGGCGCTCTTCGGCCACGAGCGGGGGGCGTTCACGGGCGCGAACAGCATGCGGCAGGGCGTCTTCGAGCAGGCCAACGGCGGAACGTTGTTCATCGACGAGATCGGCGACCTCGACATCGCGCTCCAGGCGAGGCTGCTGCGCGCCATCGAGCGCAAGGAGATCCAGCGCGTCGGTGGGCAGGGCTGGGTGAAGGTCGAGGTCCGCGTGCTCAGCGCGACGCGTCGAAACCTGGAGCGCGAGATCCAGGAGGGACGCTTCCGCGACGACCTCTTCTTCCGACTCGCCGTGGCGCGCATCGATCTCCCGCCGCTGCGGAGTCGGCAGGGAGACATCGAGATCCTCGCTCAGTACTTCTGGCGTCAGAACGGCGGTGATTCGAACGAGCTGACCCCCGAGCTCCTCGCTCGACTCGTTGCCTACGACTGGCCGGGCAACGTTCGCGAGCTCGCCAACGTCGTCGCTCAACGCATCGCCTTGGGCGATCTTGCGCCGACCGCGGTGGGGCGCCGGGCCCCTTCGAGCATCGCGCCCCCATCGTCGTCCCCGTCGCTGCCTTCGTCGTCGAATTCGCCGGTGGCCGGCGACCTCGTGGAGCAGACCCTCGCCGCTGGACTCTCGTTTCAGGTGGCTCGCGAGCGCGTGGTGAGCGACTTCGAACGTCGCTACACCGCGGCCATCCTCTCCGCCCACGGCGGCAACGTGAGTCGGGCCGCCGCGGCGTCGGGGATCGCTCGTCGCTACTTCTACGTGCTTCGTTCGCGCGCGAACCCGAAGGCCTAGGCTCATCGCCCCGCCAGTACGGCGACGCTGATGCGCGAGCGGGTCGCGCTCATCGGTGCGAACAGCGCGACCACGCGGACACCGTCACGCTCGAACCCGCGCCGATCCCTTCCGAGGACCGGAGCCAGGTGATACCCCGCGCCTTCCAGATGCCGGACCAGATCGTCGCGAGCGTCTCCAGGAGTGCCGCTCGCCTCGAAGACCGTGACCGTGGCCGCATCCCGATGCAGGCGGGTCACCACGCGCGTCCACGAAGCAGGACGCGGGAGCCGAGGGTCTTCCACGCTCGGCTCCGGCAGGACGCCGTCCTCGGCGTCGGGAGCGCTCGCTTCTCGTGGAGTGTCGCTGAACGCAATGCGCGCCACCGACGTGGCCTCGGGCGGCGCGTGAGCGCATGCGCCGAGCGCGAAGACGAGGAGCGGAAGGAGTGAAATGGGATTCATGCTGGAAGTGGCTGCATCTCACGTGCCTGCCAGCCGGCTCTCGAAGAGAGCGACGACGGCACGCGCCCGCGGAGCTTGGAGTGACGAGTTCCATCACCACCCGTGCACGATGAGTTCCCAGTACGCCCCGCAGGACGCACCCAGTGCACCCGGCGTGCGCATCTCGTGAGCCAGGGGACCCCGACGAGCAGCTGGCCACGGGACGCCAGGCGGCGCCATCCGCCGGTATCCAAATTGCTCGCCGCGCGTCCATGAAGCTACGCGCAACGTTTCTCGCGGTGGTCGTCGCCGCTACCTCGGCACTCCTGGTGTGGGCGTACTTGCGTCGATTCGAGGAGGAGGCATCCGGTGGCCCGCGCGTCGCCGTCCTCGTGCTCATAAAGAGCCTCGAACCGGGGGCGATCATCAAGACCGAGGATCTGGTGGAGCGGCTGGTGCCCCAGGCCTATGTCGAGCCTCGGGCGGTGCGCAGCGAGAGCCGGCCGCGCGTGGTCAATCTCCGGACGACGGTGCCGCTGAAGGCGCAGCACACGCTCATGTGGACCGACCTGGTCGTCTCGGGAGACGACCAGCGGGACGTCAGCGCGATGATTCATCCCGGCATGCGCGCCGTCCTCATCAAGGCCGAGGGGAGCGCGGCCGCGATCGTGAACCCTGGCGATCGCGTCGATGTCCTTGGCACCTTCCCCAAGCCCGGCACTACGGATAGTCGCGTCGCGACCGTACTGCTCCAGAATGTGCTCATCCTCGGGCGCCGGCAGGAGAGCGGCGGCCGCGCGAGCTCGACCAACGAGCTCCTCCTCAGCGTGACGCTCGCCCAGTCGGAAGTCCTGGCGGTGGGCGTCGAGAAGGGAAAGCTCTCCGTCGCTCTCCGGAGCCCCGAGGACGTGCGCGTGCAGGAAGGGATCGCGGAGTTCAACTCGACGAACCTCGTCGAGCCGGAGCTGAAGGTGCTCCCGCGCACCGCCGGACCGCGCGGTCCCCAGAGCGTCCGATGAACGCCGGACGCACTGTGCACGGTTCGATCACCCTAGCGAGCGCCGGGCGCCGGCATGAGTGCCGAGATCAAGGCGTTGCAACGTCCCGCGGCGAGTGCGCGACGGGGCATCGCGCTTGCACCCTGAGCGACCCGTGCTTCTGAGCTCCCTGCCGCATCTTCTCGAGCGAGCGCGCTCCGCGGTCGCGAGCGCTACCAACGGAGGTAGCGAGACGACCCACGTGCTGAAGGTCGCGGCGATCGGCGGGTGCGTCCTCACCGCCTTCGTGACGGTCCTCGCGCTGCTCGATCCCTCGAGCGCGGTCCGCCGTTCCGCCAGTGACTACGTGAGGAAGCTCGACGAACGGCTCCATGTGCTGCGCAAGGAACCCATAGGCGCGCGCGTGCTCGCAATGCAGATGGTCCTCATCGCCGTCGTGATCGTGGTGGCGGCTCAGCTGGGAAAGCCAGTGCTGCTCATCCTCGCCGCGGTCGTCGCGGCGGCGCCCCCCCTCTACCTGGACGGCGCGGTGGCCAAGCGACGAGCGACGATCGAGGGGCAGGTGCACGGCTTCGCGCTGAACCTGTCGAGCACCATGCGCACCACGGCAAACATCGGCGATTCGATCCGCGTTGCCAGCAAGATCGCAGGCGGGCCCCTGGGTGAGGAAGTGGAAGTCCTGCTGGCTCAGATGGGCTTCGGAAGCTCGCTCGACGACGCGCTCGAAGACCTCGCAAGGCGGGGTAACGTGCTCGCGCTCGACGTCCTGGTGACGGCACTTCTGATGGCGCGCAAGACCGGTGGTGACGTCCCGCTCCTCATGGAAACGACCGCCGCCTCGCTGCGCGAGATCCACAGGCTCGAGGCCCTCGCCGCGAAGCTCATGACCGAGCCCAAGCGCGCGTTCGCCATGATGGCCCTTGCGCCTCCGCTCGGATTCTTCGGCATGAAGCAGTTGCTGCCGATGATCTTCGACCGATTCGTGGATACTGAAAATGGGCATCGCGTCCTGCTCATCTGCATCATTGGATATGTCGTATGCCTTCTGATGGGCTGGAAGTTCGTGAAGGTGGCGATATGATTAGCTACGTCCAGTTACGTCATGTCATCGTGGGCGCGACGTTCACCGTCGTGGCCCTGATCGTGGGCCTGGTTGCCCACCGGCCCTCGCATCAGGCATCACGGCTTGGTCTGCGAGGACTGAAGCGAAAGCAAGCGATCGAGCAGGGCGGCGTCTGGGCCCATCTCGAGCCACTGGTACGATGGCTGGGGGTGCAGACCTCGCGCTTCGTGTCCGCGGAGGCGCGCGAGAAGCTCGACCTGCGTCTGACGCACGCCGGCGACGTGCTGGGCCTGACGGCAGACGAGTACGCGGCATCCGGGGTCCTTGGTGGATTCGTGGGGCTCGGGGTGGGCGCTGTCGTCCGCCACTTCCTCCCTGCCGCAGGCATCGCCGCCCCGGTCATGGGCGCTTGCCTTGGCGCCGTGATCCCGTCCTTGCTGGTCGACGCGCGGATGCGCGCGAGGCAACTCTGTATCCAGCGCGGTCTACCGTACGTGCTGGACGTCCTCTCGCTCGCTCTGGGGGCTGGCTCGGACTTCACCGGTGCGATCCACCAGGTCGTCGAGAAGGCGCGCAGCAACGAGGACCTTCGCGAGGAGTTTGCATTCTTTCTCCAGCAGTTGCAGGTGGGCCAGTCGCGCATCTCGGCGCTTCGCGAGCTCACGCGACGCGTCCCCATCACCTCGGTCCGCGAGCTGACACTTGCGGTCGAGCAAGCGGAGGAGCGAGGGAACTCGCTCAGCGCGACCCTCGAGACGCAAGCGAAGACGTCGCGCAGCACACGCTCCAACGAGGCCGAGAAGGCCGCCGAGAGCGCGACCAGCAAGATGGTCTTCCCGACGATGGGCTTCAGTGCGCTCGGCCTCTACTTCCTCGTCTCGGCCATCAGCTGGTTCGAGGGCAGCATCACCAATGGCCTCTTGGGGGCACAATGAGCAGGGAAACAGCCTTCGGGATCCTGGTGGTCGTGACCGCCAGCAACGGCGCCGCGCAGCGCTTCATGGTCGATTCCGCCCAGGCCACGGTGGGCAGCGGAGCGCACTGCGAGGTACGCTTGGCACCGGAGCTGGTGGCGCGAGAGCACGTGAGACTGGTCGCGGTCGATGGCGCGGTCCGCTTCGAGGCACGGAGTGGTGAGCCACTGGTCCTGTGGCGTGGCGTGCCGACCGCTGCGGCGCGGCTCGATCCGCCGGACGTCCTCCGGATCGGGGGCCTCTCGATCACGGCGTCGGTCGTCTCGCTCGCGGACACCAAGAAGCGCTTCCCGCTCGAGCTGTTGGCGCTCGGACCGGCGGCTCTTGCCGTCGCCCTGGCCTTTGCCTTGTCGCCAACCGCGAGCGCGCCAGGGCGTCCGCCCCAGGCCCCCCCCCTCTTCGCCGCCGCGCAAGCGTCGTGTCCGTCGAGCGATCCCTTTGACGCAGGCCACGCTGCGCGCGAGAAGCTGGCCATGGGCGCGGCGAAGCGGGAGCGGGGGCCCTTCTCGGCGCGCGATTCGGTCGAAGCGGTGGGCCACTTCCAGGCTGCTTCGTCGTGCTTCAAGGTCGCAGGATCGGAGGTTTCGGCCAGGGAGGCAGCCGCGAGCGCAGCCACGCTGAGGCTCAAGCTCGAAGAGGAATACATGACCCGACGGACGCGCCTCGAGCACGCGTTCACGGAGGGCGATACCGATGGGGTCGACCGCGAGCTATCGACGCTGACCTCGATGACCACCCATCTCGAAGGCCCCTACGTCGATTGGTTGAGACGCGAGCAGCGTCGCGCGGAAGCCTCGAAGCTCAAACCCATCTCGCAGTCTCGGCTCTGACGCCCGACCTGGTCAGCTCGTACGATGGCTCCGATGAATCGTGGGTCTTGGACTGCGCACGTGCCCCACGAACGCCCCCACGCCGGCGGAGTGAGCCAACGTTCTCCCGGTCGCGAGCTACAGGTCGTCCGAGCGCGGCGCGCCGGTCACCGCCGCCACATCGCGCGGTAACCGTTCATACCGATAAGCCAGTGCACGGCAAGTGCACGAGCGTGCATTCAACGATCTCGAATGGCGCCAAGCTTCGCTCTCTTCGACGCAAATAAAGGCAGCCGGTGATGGCACCAATATCGCATGATTGATAGTCGAGCGAGCATCCGGCGAGCAACGCCGGATGACCGATCGAATCCCAACACACAGAACCGAAGGAATGAACATATGAGCCCCACGACCTACACGATTCTCGGCGCGATCGCTCTCGTGACCGGAGTCGGCACTACTGTCGCCGCCGGCAAGTCGGGCGCCGCCGTCCAGGACGCCGCCAACTCACAGCAGACCGGGCTGGCGACGAAGATCGCCAGCGCCACTGGCGGCGCCGCCGCCGCGACGGTGCAGAAGACGAAGACCGGCGTCGAGTAGTCGCGCGGTCACGTGAAAGGAGCCCCGGAATTGGCCATCAAATCGAGAGCAAGGCGGCGCGGCTTCGTCATCGCCGGAGAGCTGCTGATCACGTTGGCAGGACTCTGCCTGGTGGTTGTCCCGCTGGTGCTAGCCGCCATGACCTCGGGACAGAAAAAGCTGGTTCCAGAGCTCGACGGTGCCGTCGCACGAAGCAAACAAAACCTGACTGACTGACTCTATTACCCCAAACAAAGGAATGAACATATGAGCCCCACGACCTACACGATTCTCGGCGCGATCGCTCTCGTGACCGGAGTCGGGACTACTGTCGCCGCCGGCAAGTCGGGCGCCGCCGTCCAGGACGCCGCCAACTCACAGCAGACCGGGCTGGCGACGAAGATCGCTAGCGCCACTGGCGGCGCCGCCGCTGCGACGGTGCAGAAGACGAAGACCGGGGTCGAATAGCTGACAGCCGGGAGGCCAAATGTAATGAACGCTACTCAAATCGCAGTCATAGGCATGTTAGGGACGATGCAGCTCGGGGTGGCAATTCCATACTTTGCCAAATCGGGCAAGGACCTGGGCGACACATTCGGTTGCACGACCAGCACATTGGGAGAGAAGGGCTCGGAATCTTGCGCGAAACCCGGGTCTACCGGCCCTCCGACCAGCACCGGGAGCAATGAATTTCTTCGCTCCAGGTCGGTGACCGGCCTCGTCCGCTGAGGCGCGGCTCGCCCGCCCCCCCGGGTAAGGGGGCGGGCGCACGACGACCGCATGATGCGCCTGAAACAGGAATGAACGTACAATGATCTACGCAGGAAAGCTCTTGGGGTTCACCTTGTGCTTCGGCTCGCTCGGCGCGGCGACGCTCTGCCAGACCGAGCACACCCGTGTGGGGGTGGCGCACGACGCCGTTCGCAATGCCGCCGTGGCGAGCGCAGATTGCTTGCGACGGATCGCGTGCGATGACCCGGATCGATGGCGGGGCATCAAGCGCGGCGCCATCTCGGGAGAACGCGCGGACGCCATCCGGGAGTGCGGGATATCCTTTCTGAAACCTCTCGAAGGCGGCGAGCACGCCGAGACCGCCATCGAGCCAGACCACGTACGCGAGGGGGATGAAGCGTGCGTTACGGTCCGTCTGGGCTTCCCCTGCACCGTGCCATTCGCGGGCTCTGTCACCTGTGGTGTCGACCGCGAGGTGAGGTTGAAGTCCGAGGAATGCGTGACCGTCACAGGATGTGACCAGACCGATTCTCCGTAGCCAGGAATGAACCATGCGAGTCACTGCACTGATCCTCCCCTTCGGCATCGTGGCCGCATCGATGGCCATCTTTCGTGGTCCTCCGGCGGAGGTGCAATTCAGTCAGGAGACGACGCGCGCCGACGCCGACAGCGTCGAGCTCGAGGCGACGCAGCAGTGGACCCGGGCAGCCGAGGCCTCCTCGCTCGCCAATGGGACGCTGCGGAGCGCGACCGCAGTGATCCTCTCCTGCCTCTCCGCCTTGCTCGAGGTGACGGTCACGGAGATGATCTCCTGCCCCAACCCGCACGACCAGCACAACTGCGCGAGGGCGCGCACCGCCAAAGCCAAGGGGTTACCAGCCTGCGCGGACCAGATTGCAAAGTACACGACGGCGGCAACGGGTTTCAATCAGCTCAACAAGATGATCGGTCGCCAGCTCGGAGCGCAGCTCCACGACAGCGCAAGCAACAAGCTCTCCGCCGAGGGCTCCGAGCTCGTGGGGCGCGTCGATCCCGTGACCGAGGGGCCGCTCTTTCCGGCCAGTACGACGCAGCAGGCCTGCAAGCAGGCCACCGAGCTCGCGAAGACGTGGCCCATGATCAAGGCGCCGTTCCTGGCCGACGTACAGTCTCGCGTACCAGGCTTCGCCGACGCCGTGATCGCCCAGGTAGCCGCGAGAGGGTGCGGCCTCGCGAGCGTGCCGCGGCCCCGCCTGCGGCAGATTCCCAAGCTCGACGAGGAAGCTCGCCGTGATTGTCACGGTCTCGAACAGCAGATGCTCTGTCAGGTTGCTCATGCCGAAGGAGCCGTCGACGGATGCGCGAGCGCGTCGGAGCTTCGCGATGGAGGCTTCGCGCGCGGCCAGAGCCAAGACGAGGACGGAGGCGGGCGACGAAGCGCGGGCGGAGTAGAGCCGCGCCAGCTCGTTCTTTCGAGTGACGTGGCCCGCTACGCATCCTGCACCCCGCTCGCTGCTACTGGTGCAAGCGCGTCGCGCATCTTCGCCAGGGGCGCAGCGAATCCGCCTGCTCGCTGGCGATGCTCATTCGATATGGAGTCATGCAATAATGACAAGGTCGAGTCCCGAAGCGAGGATTTCTTGACGAAGCATCTGCCGTCGCGAGCCTTCGCCACTATCGGGACGGGGACTACTGGCGCGCAGCGGGCGTCCCAACGGAGTTGTACCACCGTGAAGCGACCAGTGAATGCCGCCACGCAAAGGATCTTTGGAGGGCTTCGGCGCTTCGCGAGCTTCAACCGCGCTAGCGACAGTACGTTGCTCGACGAGCCGCACGTCTCGACCTCGTGCGCCCAGTGGTACTCGCGCGACGGAGAGCGCGGCGCTTGCGAGGGGGTACCGGTTGATGAGCAGGCGTTCCATCCGGAATGCTGGACTGGATTCGCGCCAGTACGAGGGATGTAGGTCATGCGATACCGCAGTACGAACAAGAGACGAGTCGCGCGTGAACGAGGTTTCGTGAGCGTCCCCGATCTCCTCGGCGCAGCCTTGGTGGGTGGCTTTCTTGCCTACGTTGGCGCCCAGTCGTTCTTCCTCGGGGACGCCATCGATGCGCGTGCCACTTCCGAGTCGGCGGCTCGTCGGACCTCGATCCGCGCCGCGTCGGAAGCGTGCGCGCCCCTCGGTGTCGAGTCGTTCGATCTGAGCAGGTTCACGCCTCGGGCGAGCCTCGAGATCAGCGCCGACGCGGCGAACGTCGAAGGCATCCTGGCTACGATGCTGGCGCTCGATCTCGAGTCTGGCGCACCAAAGGTCATCTCGCTACTACGAATGCCAAAGCTGGCAATTTCATTCGATGTGACGACCTCTGTATCACGCGAGCACCGAGGAAACCTCTTCGGCACCCCCGGAGGAGCATTTGTCGGCCACGCTCGGAAGGCTATTCCATGTCGACAGCTGGCGCTCCCGCGCCTGGACTATCTCGATCTCGGGAAGTCGTTCTTCAAACAAATTCCATTCGGGCAGCTGTGAATAGGAACGCCCGCGCCGCGCTGGCCCTCCGGCGCCTTCCGATC